>JBAVDD010000031.1:0-12603 GCA_049587035.1 Acidobacteriaceae bacterium
AGACTGGTGTGAACCTCGCGGCGGGGAAGAATCTGGCGGGGGCGTTTCATCATCCGCTGGCGGTGTATGCGGATATCGCTACGCTGGGGACGCTGCCTGCGGAAGAACTGCGGGCTGGGTTGCAGGAGGCCGTGAAGTCGGGGATTATTCGCGATCGCGGGTTGTTTGAGTTTTTGGAGACGGAGAGTGCGGCGGTGCTGGCGGGGGATCGTGAGGCGCTGGCGCGGGTGGTGGCGGCTAGTGTTCGCGTGAAGGCTGAGGTGGTTAGCGCGGATGAGCGTGAGGGTGGGTTGCGGATGATTCTGAACCTGGGGCATACGCTGGGTCATGCGATTGAAGCCGCTACTGGCTATAAGCAGTTGCTGCATGGTGAGGCTGTGGCCTGGGGGATGATTGCGGCGTTTGGAATTGCAGCGCGGCGTGGGACTGTGAGCGCGGAGGAAGCTGAGCGGATGGAGCGCGTGGTTCGGTTGTATGGGCCTATGCGTGGGTTTACGGCCGATGCTGCGGAGTTGGTTTCCTTGACGGCTAAGGACAAGAAGAATCGGAGTGGGGCTCGGTCGTTTGTGCTGCCCGTGGGGATTGGGGATGCGGTGGTGGTGAAGGATGTTGGTGAGGCGGAGTTGATGGCGGCAGCGGCGGGGATTGTCGCTGAGGCGAAGGGTGTGGGCGCGTGAGTCCGGCGGAGCAGGTTAATGCTGGGGCGCGGCCTCGGGGTGAGGCTACGGAGGCTGCGGCTGCGGAGCAGGTGCGGGAGATCTTTGATGCGATTGCTCCTAGTTATGATTTGCTGAATCATCTGCTGTCGATGGGGTTGGACCGGCGGTGGTGGTGGCGGGCGGCGGGGACGTTTCGGGATGTGCTGGCGCGGCCTAATGCTCGGGTGCTGGATTTGTGCTGCGGGACTGGTGATATGACTGCCGCGCTGCTGAAGCAGAGGCCGTCAAGTGCGGAGCCGGTGATGGGGTTGGATTTTTCTGGCGAGATGCTGGAGCGCGCGCGGGTGAAGTATGCGACGGCGAATGCGGTTTGGGTTAAGGGCGATGCGATGCATCTGCCTTATGCGGAGGGCACGTTTGATTTGGTTACGGCCGCGTTTGGGTTTCGGAATTTGACGAACTATGCGGAAGGGTTGGCGGAGATTTATCGGGTACTGGCGCCGGGAGGGCGCGTGGGGATCCTGGAGTGCAACCAGCCGGATGGTTGGAGAGGGCGCGGGTATGGGATTTATTTTCAGCATGTGCTGCCGGTGCTGGGTGGGTTGATCTCGGGCAAGCCGGCGGCTTATCGGTATCTACCGGATTCGGTGATGCGGTTTCCAAGGCCGAAGCAGATGCTGGGGATGATGCGCGAGGCAGGGTTTACGGATGCTGCCTGGGATGGGTATTTGTTGCAGGCGGCTGGGCTGTATCGGGGTGTTAAGTGAAGGAAGTAGGAAACAGGAAGTAGGAAGTATGCTTGGGTGAGAGATTAGCCAGAGCTATTTGCTATGACGCAGATCGAGACGACGATGCGGACAACGGACCGGGCAACAAATCAGGGCGCGGTGCAGGCTTCGGCGGCTAAGCGTTCGGCGGCGCAGGCTTCGGTGCTGGCGGCGGTGGGGATTACGCTGCTGAAGTTGCTGACGGGGATTCTCACTGGGTCGCTGGGGATGCTGAGTGAGGCGGCGCACTCATTTATTGATTTGATTGCGTCGGCGGTGACGCTGCTGACCGTGCGTGTTGCGGACATGCCCGCGGATGAAGAGCACAACTACGGACATGGCAAGCTGGAGAACCTTTCAGCGGCGTTTGAGACGGTACTGATGGTGGGGTCTTGCGTTTGGATTGCGTGGGCTTCGGTGAACAGGATCGCGCATCATACGCATCTGCAGCTGCGGTGGTCGGTGTGGCCGTTTGTGGTGCTGACGCTATCGATGGCGGTGGACTATACGCGGTCGCGATCGTTGCACCGGGTGGCGACCGAACACCGGAGCGATGCGCTGGAGGCAGATGCGGTTCACTTTGGGACCGACATCTGGTCCTCGGCTGCAGTGTTTGTGGGTTTACTGACGGCGTTTGCGGGAGACAAGCTGCATCTGCCGGCGCTGGAATATGCCGACCCGATTGCGGCGCTGATTGTGGCTGCGATTATCCTGTGGGTGACGTGGCGGCTGGCGCGGCGGACGATCGACTCCCTGCTGGACGCTACGCCGCCGGAGGTGCGGGAGCAGATTCGGCAGGACCTGATTCGCGACCTGGAGGCCGGGGACGGTGTGCTGGCCGTGGATCGTGTGCGGGTACGGCGGTCGGGGTCGAATTACTTTGTGGACCTGACGCTGAGCCTGCCGCGGCGGCTCACCTTTCAGCGCTCCGAACAGATTACGTTCGCTGCGACCGCTGCCGTGCAACGGCTGCTGCCGGGAGCGGATGTAGTGATTCATACGGTTCCGACGGCAACGCTGGGAGAGAGTGTGTTCGACAGGATTCGAGCGGTTGCGGCGCGGTCGAACCTCTCGATCCACGACGTGAGCGTGCGCCAGTATGACGGGGCGCTGCATGTGGAGCAGCACCTGGAGGTTCCCGAAACGATGACGCTGCACGACGCGCATGAGGTGGTGACGGCGTTGGAGACGGAGATGAGACGCGAGGTGCCGGGGATCGCGAGCCTGCTGACGCACATTGAGAGCGAGCCGGCGACGATTGCCACGACCGCGCAGATCGATCCGAGCCAGAACCTGGAGGACCAGCTGCGTATCACGGCCAGCCACTTCCCGGAGATTCTGGATATTCATGAGATCTCGCTGACGCGGGGGCATGGAGGAGCGGCGAACAGTGTGCAGGTGAACCTGCACTGCACACTGCCCGATGACCTGCCCATGGAGGCGGTGCATGAGGTGATTACGAACTTCGAGAGCGAGTTTCGGCTGAACCATCCGCAGGTAGCGCGGGTGTTGATTCATCCGGAGCCGGCTACGGATAACCGGCGATGAGACTGAGTGAGCCGAGAGTGCGGGTGAAGATCACGCCGTGGGTTGGGCCGGGGGATGGGACGAAACGTTTCTTTCGCGTGTCGCTGCTGGGGCTGGGAATGCTGGCGGTGATGCTGGTATCAGCCGCGATCACGCTGCGGATTGCGCTGCATGGGCATGAGGTGACGATTCCCGACTTTGCGGGAATGACGGTCGGGGAGGCCAGCCAGGCTGCGCTGCAGACGGGCGTGGACCTGAATATCGAGAACAGGTTTTATTCGACGACGGTGCCGGTGGGGAGGCTTTTATCGCAGGCGCCGGCGGCCGGGTCGAGGGTTCGGCATGGGTGGCAGGTGCGCGTGACCGAGAGCCTGGGGCCGCAGCAGGTGACGATTCCGGATGTGGTGGGCGAACCGGTTCAGGAGGCGTCGATGAACATACGGAAGACATCGCAGCTGGACCTGGGGACGCTGGCTCATATTGGCGCGCCGGGCGATCCAGACATGACGCTGGCCCAGACGCCGCAGCCCAATGCGGGGGTGGACCAGCCACGGGTGAATCTGCTGCTGAGCTCGACGGTGAACGTTTCGACGGCGTTTGTGCTGCCGTCGTTTGTGGGGATGAGTTATGGGGCCGCGGAACGGCAGGCGGAGAGACTGGGGCTGAAGGTGGCAGTGATGGGTGAAGTGCCGACGGCTGCGCCGGTGGTTCCGGGACAGGCAACGGTGGTTCCGGGACAGACCGCGGCCGCTCCGGTTGTGCCCAGTGGGGTGGTCGCGGAGCAGTCGCCGCAGTCGGGTTTCAAGGCCCTCAAGGGAGATGTGGTGCGGTTGACGTTACGTGCGGCGGGCCCGGCTGCGCCGCCGGTGGCGATACCTGCTCCAGCGGCGACGGGCTCGCCAGCAACGCACTAAAGCGGGCGGTGGAGGAGCGCGGCGAAGAAGCCGTCGCCCTGGAAGTTTGCGCCTGGGAGGGTGCGCAGGTTGCCTTCGCGCAGCAGGCTGGCTGGTGCGGGAGTGGGCAGGATGCTGTTGTCCAAGAGGCGGTTCAGGGTGGGTTCCAAAGAGATGGCCGTGATGCCGGACGAGGCTGCAAGGGCGGCGGCTACGACCTGCTCGTTCTCTTCGGGTTCGAGGGAGCAGGTGGAGTAGAGAAGGTTGCCGCCCGGGGCGAGGTGGGTGAGGGCGGCGATGAGGATCTCGCGCTGGCGGGTGGCCTGACATGGGAGATCGGAGGGCTGGAGGCGGTTACGGAGTTCGGGGTTGCGGCCAAGGGTGCCAGTGCCACTGCACGGGACGTCGCAGAGGATGAGGTCGAAGGCGCCTTCGGTGGTGGGGAGTTGGGCGGCGTCGGAGAGGAGAGTACGGACGCGCGGGGCGGCAGTTTCGAGGCGGGTGGTTAGGGATTGGAGGCGGCGGGAGTTGGCGTCGGTGGCCAGAATGTGGGCGGTGGAGTGGCGGTGCTGCAAGATGAGAGTTTTGCCGCCGGGGGCTGCACAGGTGTCCCAGATGCGGGCAGCAACGGGATGGGCGGCTGCAGCTAGCTCGGCCACCAGGCGGGAGCCGTCGTCGAGGTGGGGGAGATTGTCTTCGCCGGGAAAGAGACTGCCGGGGTGGGGTTCCTGCTGACCGTAGGTACAGATAGCCTCAGCGGCAGAACGGCCGTAGTTCTGTACCCAACGGTTGACTAGCCAGAGAGGGTGGCCGAGGCGTTCGGCCATCGCGGCGGTGGTCTCGTAGAGTTTGGGCTTGGTTGGGGTCTGGCGGGTGAGGTTGCGGAGGATGGCGTTAACCATGCCGGCGGCGTGGGGGTGGCCGGCTGCGCGGACCAGCTCGACGGATTCCGAGAGGGCCGCATGGGCAGGGATGCGGTCCAGGTGCAGGAGCTGGAAAGCGCCGAGGCGGAGGGCGATGGCGACTGGCTCAGGGAGGGGTTGGTCGGGACGCTGGAGGAGGGGTTGAATGCGGGCATCGAGGGCGATCTGCCAGCGGAGAACACCGAGAACCAGGGTGGTGGCAAGGTTGCGGTCGGGCTGGGACAGGGCGTTGAGGGCAGGGCCGTGGAGGAGGTCGTCGGAGTGGGCCGAAGTGGTGGCGATGCGGAGGAGGATCGTGAAGGCAGCGGAGCGCGCGGGAGTAATGGGGGCTGTCGGCGCGGGGGCGGTGGGTGCAGTTTTTTGCACAAATCTGGGCTTTTGCGCAGAATTTTGCACAGAAGCTTTAGGGCGGCGCGCGTTGGGGTTTGGCGGCTTGGGCACGGGTCTGAGTGGTAATATTACATTGCTACTTTGGTTTAGATATTCTATGCAAATAAATGATTTTATTAGTATAGATGCTTACGAAAGCTGTTCGTCATGACGCACTTGGAAGTCTTTGGCGAATTGGAAGCCGGGGAGACGCGGTTTGCCTTCGAGTTGGACTTCGTCGAGGACGAGGATGGTGTTGTTGGCGGCTCCCACCAGGAGCTGATCGGTGGCGGCGTCCAGTTGATTGGGAGCTAAAGTTTTATCTGAGGTTGAAGGATGCATCTTATGGATAAGGAATCGCTTGCTACGGAAGATGGCGTGAGCTCCTGGCCATGGGTTGAAGCCTCTCCAACGGTTGTAAGTTTGCTGCGCAGTGCGGTGGAGGAGATCGAGGCGGCCGCTTTCGCGGGTGAGGATTGGGGCAAGAGTGGCGGCGGCGTTGTCCTGATGGTGGGGACGGACGGTTCCATGTTCCAGACCGGAAAGTGTTTGAATTAATAGATTTGCACCGATCTCTGCAAGTCGCGGATAAATCTGTGGAGAGGTTGAGTCAGGGCCAATGGGAAGGCTGTGGAAAAGTAGTGTATCGCCGGTGTCCAGACCTGCGTCGAGGAGCATAGTGGTGACGCCGGTTTCGGTCTCGCCGTTGGCTACCGCCCATTGGATGGGGGCTGCTCCGCGGTACTTGGGAAGCAGCGAGCCGTGGACGTTGATGTTGCCAAAGCGCGGTAGGTCGAGCATCCACTGGGGGATGATACGCCCGTAAGCTACTACGATGATTGCGTCTGGGGCGATATCTTCAAGTAGCGCACGAAGGTCGAGGTTGTTCTTGATGCGCTCGGGCTGGAGGACGGGGATGCCCAGGCAGGTGGCTAGTTGCTTGACTGGGGGGAGCTGGAGTTCTTGTTTGCGGCCGGCGGGGCGGTCAGGCTGGGTAAGGACGAGGGCCACTTGGTGGCCGGCGTCGACCAGGGCCTGGAGGCTGGGGACGGCGAACTCCGGGGTTCCGCAGAAGACGAGTTTCATGCGATCCCTCGGCGGTTCGGCGTTACCATTCGCCGTTCTTTTGAAGCTTCTTGATGCGGCGTAGTACCAGGTCCCGCTTTAGGCGGCTCAGGCGGTCGATGAAGAGGATGCCGTTGAGGTGGTCGATCTCGTGAAGCATGGCGCGGGCCAGCAATTCTGTACCCTCCACTTCAAAGAACTCCCCTTTCACGTTCTGTGCACGGATTTTAACCCAGGCGTCGCGCTGCACTTTTTCGTGGATTTCAGGGAGGGAAAGGCAGCCTTCCTCTTCGACCTGCTTGCCGCGGCGGTCGATGACTTCGGGGTTGATGAGGACGATTTTGTCCTCAGGACGCTCGTTGAAGCTAACGTCGATGACGGTGATCTGTTTGGAGATGGCGATTTGGGGGGCAGCCAGGCCGATGCCCTCGGCGGCGTACATGCTGTCGAACATCTCATCGACGAACTGGGCCAATTCGGGGGTGAACTCTGTGACCGCTTCGCCCTTCTTCATGAGGACGGGGTTAGGGTACTTGATGACCTGGTGGAGCTTGGGCGCGGACTTGCGGACGGCATCGCGGGTGGCGAGGCGGGCGGCGCGCTTGGTCTCTTTGGGATCGGGTTTTGAGTCGGATTTGGTTTCGGTGGGCATGTTCTGTATTGATTAGTACGGTTCGTAGTCTCTTAATACGATTTTATTTGATTGCAGTAGCCGGTGTAGTTGCGCTGGAGCTCGTGGAGGCTGTCACCGCCAAACTTTTCCAGAAGCGAGCGGGCGACGGTGAGGGCGACCATGGCTTCTGCAGCGACGCCAGCGGCGGGGACCACGCAAACGTCGGAACGCTCATAGGATGCTTTGGTGGTCTCGCGGGTTTCGAAGGAGACCGAGGCGAGGGGGCGGCGGAGGGTCGAGATTGGCTTGAGGTAGCCACGGATGACCAGGTCTTCGCCGTTGGAGATGCCGCCTTCGAGGCCGCCGGCATTGTTTTGCTCGCGCGTGAATTTGGTGAACGGCGGGGTGTCGGCAAGCTCGCCTACGTCACCGCTGCTGTAGGTGATGGCATCGTGGACCTTGGAGCCCGGGGATTGGGCGGCCGTGACGCCGCGGCCGAGCTCAACGGCTTTGACGGCCTGGAGGCTCATGACAGCCTGGGCCAGGAGGCCGTCGAGGCGCTCGTCCCAGTTGACGTGGGTGCCGATGCCCGGGGGGAGGCCGTGGACGACAACCTCGAAGATGCCGCCGATGGTGTCACCGGTGCGGAGGGCGACGTCTACTTCGGCCTTCATGCGGGCCTCAGATTCGGAATCTACGCAGGCGAGGAGGACGTCTTCCCTCTTTGCCAGGTCGGCAATCTCCTGAAATGTTGCCGGGCGGGAGAGCTCGGCCGCGCCTACGCGGGTTACGTGGCTGGCTACTTCGACGCCCAGGGCTCGGAGGAGCATCTTGGCGACGGCTCCGCAGGCTACGCGGGCGGCGGATTCGCGGGCGGAGGCGCGCTCAAGGATGTAGCGCGCGTCAGGAAAGTTGTACTTGAGGGCGCCGGCGAGATCGGCGTGGCCGGGACGGGGGCTGGCTACGGCCTTGTGTTTGGTTGGGTCGCCGGGCTCGACGGGGAGAATCTCTTCCCAGTTCTTCCAGTCCTTATTGGCGAGCGTCATGGCGATGGGCGACCCGATGGACTTGCCGTGGCGGACGCCGGAGAGAATGTGGGCCGTGTCCTTTTCAATGCGCATGCGGCCACCGCGGCCGTAGCCCTGCTGGCGACGCCAGAGTTCGTGGTCCAGGAAGGCCTGATCCACGGGGACGCCCGCCGGAAGACCACTAAGGAGGGCTACAAGCGATTCGCCGTGACTTTCGCCGGCAGTAGAGAAACGAAGCATGAAGGTTTGATTTTATAACGTCCTGCGCGGACGGCGGGAGGCTTCGCGTGCCGGTACCGTCTCGAGTGCCGTTGGCGCTCTTTTTATGAGATCTAGCTTGGCAGCCTTGGGGTGGACATTAAAGACGTGAGGCCCCCGATGTTCCGGGGGCCTACTAATAGGTGGGAGGGTTGTGCAGATAGGGGATGCCGGTAACCGTGGGGACTGCTGGCCCGACTACTTTGTCGTACACCTTATTTGACGCCGAAGCCGCTCATTAGTTTTGCTCTAAGCACCTTTTTCTACTGACACTTTGTGCAAAAGTTTTGTAACGGAACTCAGTCCCGGAATGAAACCAAAACCACCCATTCTGCATCACGAAAAAGCTGCCTACACAAAATTCAGAAAGCTCTCCGGCTCCACCTTCGCGCCCGGAAACACCGTATCCAGTCGCCGGACCCCCAGCGTCTTGTAAGCCGCTTCACCCAGCACCCGCCGAAAGTCGGTTGTCACCACCAGATCCCGCCCCTCATTCAACTGCTCATTCGCCAGCCCCGGCCACTTCCCGTAAACCTTCCCCCCGCGCACCTGCCCGCCCAGCACAAACATCACATTGGCGTGCCCATGATCGGTCCCGCCGGTCCCATTCTGCCGAGCCGTCCTTCCAAACTCGCTCATCGTCACGAGCGTCACATTCTCGGCCTCATCGCCCATGTCCTTCCAGAACGCAGCAATCGTATCCGAGAAGTCCCTTAGCCGACCCGCCAACTGCCCCTCCGCTCCCCCTTGATTCTGGTGCGTATCCCACCCTCCTACATCCGAAAACGCCGCCTCCACGCCCAAATTCGCCTTCAGCAACTGCGCCACCTGCTTCAAACTATTCCCAAACGCCGACTTCGGATACTCCGCCCCAGCCAGCGGTTTGTAGCCCGCTGGGTCCGTCGCCTTCAACATCCTCACCGCCTCAAACGTATCCACGCCCGTCCCATGCAGCAGTGCGTCTGAGCTGTCGTCATACATCATCTGAAACGCACTCGAAGCCTCCGCCGCCTGCGGTCCCCTGCCGCCCACAGAAAAGTCCGTAAGGTTCGCGACTGCAATCGCGGGCACGCGTCCCTGCAGCGTCCTCGGAACATCCGCCCCCAGCGCCACGGCGCGAAACACCGAAGGCTTGGTCCGTTCGGGCTCCACCTGCAGCGCCCGATTCAACCACCCATCGACGGTAGACTTCACCCCCAGAGTCCCGGACTCCATATAGTCCTGCGCGTCAAAGTGCGATCTTGAAGGATCCGGCGACCCCGAAGCGTGCACCATAGCCAGATGCCCCTGGTCAAACAGCGGCTTCATCGCGGCCATCGCAGGATGCAGCCCAAAGAACCCGTCCAGGTCCAGCAACTGCCGCGGCTGAATCCCAATCGTAGGCCGCATCGCATAATAGTTCGACTCCTTATAAGGCACCACCACATTCAACCCATCGCAAGCCCCCCGCTGAAACACCACCACCAGCTTCTTCTTCTGCGCGCCCGCCCGAGCCACCTCAGCAAACACCGACCGCGTAAGAAACGCCGGAATCACACTAGTCCCCACCAGCGCCAGCGCGCCCCCGCGCAAAAACCCTCGCCGCGTCACGGTATTCCGCCGCGCCAAATCCCGCCCACAAAGATCACAACCCCAATCCGATCCATCCGTAAACAAGCGCTTCGCCATCGCTCACTCTCCCAGCTCAATTCGCGAACGCCCCAGCAAGCAGAGGCATGCAGATACTGACTCCACTCCACCCCAAAAGTTGCCCCTATTACAAGAATCGGCGGTAGAAACGATTACCTCTCAAACCGTCCCTCATGGCGACAATCGTAGAAGAAATCAGCAACGTGAAACTAAGCAAGACTCTCACCCAACCCATCACGATCGACGAGGGGAACCTCACGCCCATGGCTGTGATGCTCTTGTACATCTCATAGTCTGAATAGAACTGCCCCGGCAAAGCTCCAAAGGTATGGACGAACGCGGGCAGATAGAACGTCCAGACCATCAGCAGGGACACAATTACGAGCTTTGTGCCAAAGCTCCTTTTCCAGATGTGCAAGATGCCCGCAACTACCAACGCGATCGCCCCAAGAAATGCAATGTATTCAAGCGGGCTGACAGGGGCGCCCCAGATACCCTCCATTACCAGGAACAAGGTCACGAACGCCATGACCAATCCGGTAATCACGTAAAGCCCGCTTTTCATAAAGGCAATAGTACCCTCTTAGTCGTGCGGATTAGCCGCAGAGGGGACTACTTGAGCTTTAGCTTCAGAGGTTGATTTTCGATTGCCCGGAAGACAAGCACCTACCGCCGCTGAAACTCCGGCGACCCCAACAGCAACCCCGCCATAGTATCCAGCGGAGTCTCCGCATTCTTCGCCCGCGCATTCGCTCGCACCAATCTCGCCCCCTCGGGCCGACCCACAAAACCCTCCTCCGCCTGCTCCTGTGCCGCGGGGTTGGTAAACTCCGCCATCACCGCCGCCCGAGTCCGCGCCGTAGCCGCCTCATCCAGCACCTTCCCCTCCAACGCATTCTCCGTAGCCGCAGAAGCCTCCGCCGACCCAACCATCCCAGCCCAATCCGTCCTAACCCCCGGCAGCCGATTCCCGCTCAACACCAGCGCAAAGTTCATCCGGCTCAGCAGCCCATCACTGCTCACCCAATCATCGGCGGTCCAGCCGTATCCGTTAGGAGTCTGCATCCCATACACCGGCATCCCCAGCCGGTTCATCGCCTGAACCAGCACCATCGGGTTGGTCACGGTCGCATCGCTTGCGCGGACGGCCGATGTGAGAAACTCCAGCGGCGTCTTCACCTTCGACCGATACACCGCCGGGGTCCAAAACACCTTTGACCGAAACATCGTCGTCAACACCGCGCTGATGCTTCCGTCAGTCTTCAAATACGTCGCCGCCATAGCATTCACCAGCGCCGCAGGTGGATGGTCGCTCACAAACCGCACCGCCAACTCCCGCGAAATAAACCGCGCCGTAGCAGGACTCGTCGCCAGGAGATGCAGCACCTCCAACCCCTCGTTCATCCCACCCTCGGCAATCGTGTGCCCCAGCACCACCTTCGCCCCCGGCTCATGCCGATTGGGCTGAAACACAAACTGCCCCGGAGTCCCTGCGTCCATCATCGTCCGAGCCCGCATCCCACCCCCGGCATAAGGCCGGTCGATAGTCCAGCCTGTGAAACATTTCGCCACTTCAATTACATCCTGCTGCGTATACCCGCCACCCACCCCCAGCGTATGCAGCTCCATCAGCTCGCGCCCATAGTTCTCGTTGATCCCCTTCGGAAGCTTCTGCGCCATCTTCCCGTCCGGCCTCGCCTTCTGGATCTGTGACACCCGCTGCGCAGCCTTCGAGTCCGGCCCAATGCTCTCCCAGTTGTCCAGATACATCTCCATCGCCGGACTCTCCGCCACCGCATCCAGCAGGTCCTCAAACCGCCCCAGCGCGTGCGGCAGAATCGCATCCTGTTCATAGCTTGCCAGCAGGTAAGGCTCCTGCCCGTTCTTCCGCAGATACACATTGAAGTGATTCAGCCAGAACTCGGTCATCACCGCTTGCAGCTGCCGCTTCGAATCGATGTCCCGCATCAGCCGCGTCTCCATCGCCTCGGCAGCAATCACCCGCTCCGGCGACTCCACCATCGCCTCCACCGCCTCGCGCTGCTCCGCCGACATCCCGGCCATCAACCGCACCCGATCCTTGCCCTTCACCGACTGCCTGAAGCCCAGCATCTCCTCCGGCGTCATCGCCACCAACCGCCCAAACCGTTCTTCCGGCCCCAACCGCAACACCGCCTTCATCTCATCCGCCGCCACAAATCCGGGTGCCCCATTCATGACGGCTCCATCGTCATGAGTGGGTCCGGCGACCACAGCCTGCGCCCCCACCGCATTCTGACCATCTCCCGCCTTCTCCTTCATCCGAGCCTCATAGACCGCCCGAGCATCCCCATAGATCGCCCGCTCCACCGGGTCCGCCGGCAGTGCCCCATCCCGCTTGCTCAACTGCCGGATCATCGCCCCTGAAGGAAACCGGTGCATCTCCTCCTCCACCGTCAACGCCATCGCAGGAAACTGCCCCATCTCCGTCCCAAACGCCGAGTCGTCGATCCGCTCCGGATGCATCTGCATCTCAAACCACCGCTGCAACCCCAACTTCTGTACCGCTTGGACATCCCCCGGCCGCGGCCCAAACGTGAACCGGTTCAGCGCCTGCAAAACTCTCTCCTGCTGAGTCAGCGGCTTCACATGCCTCTCCACCGGCAACGGGTTCCTACCCACCCTCTCCGCCGTCGCCGACGCCACCGCCGCTGGAGGCACCACCATCGCCCCACACATCACCCCCACGACCGCAGCCCTCCCCGCCAGACAAACCCACCCCGCAACTCCCCGCGCAGCAACTCCCCGCTCAACCCGTCCCCTAGCCCCATCTCCCGCCAGCCGTCTCAGAGGTCCATCCATCCGTCCAGCCTCTCCCGACCCTCCCTTGAAC
>JBAVDD010000032.1:0-13484 GCA_049587035.1 Acidobacteriaceae bacterium
GCCAAGCACGGCACTGACCTCACCGAGACGCCACGGGCTCCCAGCTTCTGCGCCTACACGATCGTCGAGCCCAGGACCCTCATCGTCCGCGACGCGCAGCTGGATCCCCGCTTCGCCGACAACCCCTACGTCACCGCCGACCCCAACATCCGCTTCTACGCCGGCGCGCCCATCATCGCTCCCAACGGCCATGTGTTGGGCACCGTCTGCGTCATCGACACGCAGCCGCACGATCCAACGCCCGCCCAGATCGCCGGACTCGAAGCCCTCGCACGACAGGTCATGGCACTCATCGAAGCCCGCTCCAACCTCCTTGAGAACAAGCGAGCCATCGCTGCACTCATTCAAAGCGAAAAGCTCGCCGCCGTTGGCCGCCTCGCCTCCAGCATGGCGCACGAGATCAACAACCCCCTCGAAGCCATCACCAACCTGCTCTACCTCTGCCGTGGCGGAGCCATTGCGCCGCAGGTGCAGCAGTGGCTCGACGAGGCCGAGCTCGAACTTCGCCGCATCTCCATCCTCGCCAACCAGACCCTCCGCTTTCATCGCCAGTCCACCCGCCCGCACGAGATCTCCTGCCTCAGCCTCTTCACCCCCACGCTCGACCTCTACGAGGCTCGCCTCCGCAACGCCGGCATCGCCGTTGAAAAACGTAAGCGCGCCAAGGAACTCGTCGAGTGCTACGAAGGCGATATCCGACAGGTCCTCAGCAACCTCATCACCAACGCCATCGATGCCATGCCCACCGGCGGTCGCCTCATCGTCCGCAGCCGCGAGGGCACCGATTGGAAGTCCGGCCACAAGGGTGTCTTCCTCACCGTCGCCGACACCGGCACCGGCATCGACCCCCTGACACAGGAACGCATCTTCGAAGCCTTCTTCACTACCAAGGGCATCAACGGCTCGGGCCTCGGCCTCTGGATGAGCAGCGAGATTCTGCAACGCCACAACGGCACCATCACCATCCGCAGCAGTCAGACCCCCGGCCACTCCGGCACGGTAGCCGTCCTCTTTCTTCCCCTCCATCCCCAGGCCAAGCCGCTCGCCGTCGCGGTCTAAACTGCTCCCGCAGAATCAGTATGTTGGCTTTGTTCACCGCTTACCACAACTACCTCGCCAACCTTGGCGTCTAACCCTCATAGATGAAAGTCCTTAGAGTCGCAGCCTGTATCCGAGTTGCAGCCTGTCTCCTCCTCGCGGCATCTCTCGCCCCGGCCCTTCACGCCGACGACGCGGCGCGGTTCGACCTCGTCGGCCCCAAGATCGACGTACGCGTCCGCCGCGGCGCCACCTCGCTTCCCATCGCCGAGGTCCCCGACCTCCAGACCGGCGACAAACTCTGGATCAAGGCCGATCTCCCCCGCACTCAGTCCAATCACCTCATCCTCGTGGTCGCCTTTCTTCGCGGCACCACCAATCTCCCCCCCGACAACTGGTTCACCGAGATCGACACCTGGGACAAGAAGACCATCGAAGGCACCACCGTCACCGTTCCCGACGGCGCCGAGCAGGCTCTCATGTTCGTCGTTCCGCAAACCGGCGGCGACTTCAAAACCCTACGCTCCGCTGTCCGCGGTCGCCCCGGCCTCTTCATCCGTTCCGACGTCGACCTCAACGAAGCTTCCTTCGAGCAGCAGCGCATCGAGCGCTACCTCGCCGCCATGCAAAGCGTCTCCGAGGCTGATCCCAAGGTCATCCACGACCGCTCCGCCAAGCTGGCTGCAACCCTCGCCCTCAAACCCAACGCCGACTGTTTCAAGCAGCCCGTTGAGCAGCAGGTCACCTGCCTCACCCAGTCCAGCGCCCCCGTCCTGCTCGAAGACGGTCACGGCCAGGGCATCGCTGAAGCCCTCTCCACCGGCCCTTCCTCGGACTTCATCAACGCCGCCTCCTACACCTCACCCGCAGGCGGCGGCCTCTACTCTGCCTACGTCGGCGCCATCGTAGACCTCGTCCACCTGGTCAGCGTCATGCGCACCGCGCAATTTCAGTACATCCCCGGCCTCAGCTTTCCCGACGGCGAAACCCTCAACCTCAAGCTCAACGCGCCACCCTCCTTCCACAAGCCCGACTCCGTCATCGTCATCGGTCTGCCAGCCATTCAGAAGGCCAAGCTACCCCCACTGCGTCCGCATGATCCCAACGAGGTCGCCTGCCTTCTGCAGCCCAAGATGGTCCTCCCGCTGGTAGGCGCGCCTCTGGTCTTCTCCACCAGCTTCGCGCACGACCTGGTCCTGCACCTAAACCGCACCGGAGCCGTAACCGATCTCCCCCTAACCCCCGACGCAGCCGAGGGCGGCCTGGTAGTAGCCAAGGCTAGAAATCGCGAGCCCCTCCGCCCCGACACTCCCCTCAAGGCCGCTCCCACCGCCTCTAAGTCCCCCGCCAAAATCGGTACCGCCAACGACCTCACAGTCACCGGCACCGTCCGCGGCTACTGGGGCTTTGACGCTTTCGAAGGCCCCACCCTGACCCTCCAGCAGGTAGACGGCAAAGACTGGAAGATCGTAGGCGACACCCAACTCCTCGCCGGCCAGGACAACCACCTAACTCTTACCGGCGACGGCACCGGCTGCATCCAGCACGTCGCTCTCACCCGCGACAAGGGCAAGGACATCGACGTCTCCTTCAAGCCCGAGCAAACCAAAGACCACGGCGCGGACGAAAAAGACGACAAAGACAAAATCGCTCTCGACGTCTCCCTCAAGACCATCCACCCCGGCGGCTACTCCCTCGCCATCCAGCAATACGGCACCCCCAACCGCGACAAGGTGCCGCTAACCGCCTACACCGCCGGCATCACTGTAGGCGCCCTCAAGATCCACACCGGCGATAACGTAGCCGTCCTAACCGGAATAGGCCTGAAGAACGTAGCCACCGTAGAAGTAGGCAAGGACACCTTCACCCCAACCTCCGGCAGTAACGACGAAATTCTCCACCTCCAATCCAAATCCTCAGCCTCACCCGCCGACAACTCCGACGCCACCGTCAAGCTCAAAGACGGCCGCAGCATGAAGGCCACCGTCTCCGCCCTGCCGCCCCGTCCCTCCCTCAAGCTAGTCGACGTCCACGTCACCCCCGCCCAACCCACCGGCGCCATCCCCGTAACCCTCACCAACAAAAGCGACATCCCCCTCGACGGCACCCTAACCTTCGTAATCCAGACCAAGGACGACTTCCCCCGCGACGAAGCCATCGAAGTCTCCACCGCCACCAACCACGCACTCCACACCAAACTTTCGCTAGCCGACAACACCCTGGTTCTCCAGGACGACCACACCGCCGTTGCCACACTCGACCCACTAAAGGCCTTCGGCCAGTCAGCCTTCGGCCCCCTCGCCATGCGTGCCGTAGCCGCCGACGGCACAACCGGCGACTGGATAGGCCTCGGCTCTCTCGTCCGGACGCCGAACATCACCGCCATCCACTGCACCACACTCGCCGCTCCCACCTGCACCCTCAACGGCAACGACTTCTACCTCGCCCAATCCTTCAGCGGCGCAAAAACGTTCGCCAACCCCACCGCCGTCCCCACCGGCTTCGACGAGCCCACCTTCAACGTCCCCACTCCCACCGACGGCGCCACCCTCTACGTAAAACTGCGTGACGACCCCAGCAACGTAGCCGTCCTGACCCTCCCCACGCCCCTCCACAAGCCATCAGAGCCAACCCCAACAGCATCACCAAAGGCCGAGCAGCCCACACCCGCGCAATCCGCGACAACACCACCGCAACCCACCACGCCAGCGCCGCCGGTAAAGCCAACGCCCTCTGCAAAACTGACGCCAGCGGTTACCACAGTAACCACGCCAGCACCGCAAAACTAGTTCCAATCGACGCGATAAAAACATGAAAATAAACAAGTTATAAAAATTTGCACGTACCCATTTCTATAATCCACCACACTTTCGCCCACTTACGTAATTCCTGCATCTAACGACGAAAGCTTCTGCCACACCTCGTGGATGGGCCCTCGTGGCAGAGGTATACGGTAGCGATCAAGCGGACTCCGAAAGACGCTGACCGGTCTGTTAAATAAGAAAGGGATAAACACATGAACATTCAGCGTCGACTTAGAACAACCTGCGGCCTGGCCGTATCTCTGGCCATGATCTCCTCTCTCGGTGTAGTCGCAGTTGCTCAGGACTCCGCACCACCTCCCGCGCAGCAAACGGCAACAGACGGCCAGCATGCGATGGTTCAGGGCCTGGTGATCGGTAGAGATGCCTCCACGATGTACGTCAAGACCTCAGACACCCCGCGGGTCACCGTGATCCTGTCCGATAGCACCAAAGCTACGCAGAAGGGCGGCGGCTTCCTTGGCTGGGGCAGAAAAGACCTCGCCATCACGCAATTGGTCCCCGGCCTGCAGGTGAAGGTAGAAGGATCCTACAACTCCGATCACCAGTTGCTCGCCAACAAGGTCACCTTCTCGCGCAATTCCATGCGCACCGCCCAGCAGATCGAAGCCGGCACGAACCCTGTAGAAGAGAAGGTAGCCGCCGCGCAGGATCAGCTCAAGAGTGATCGTCGCGACATCCAGCAAAGCCAGGCCGACATCAATACCACCCAGCAGGGCCTCGCCACCACCCAGCAGGGCCTCGCATCCACCACCCAGATCGCGAACACCAACACCCAGGGCATCGGCAAGGCCAACCAGCGCTTCACCACCCTTGACCAGTACGACACCAAGGGTAGCGTCACCGTCAACTTCCGCAACGGCAGCGCCCTCGTCAGCAAGAAGGACAGAGATCAGTTGACCGATTTCCTGCAGTCCTCCGCCAACACCCCCGGCATGATGGTTCAGGTTCAGGGCTACGCCTCGAAGGTAGGCTCAGCCGAGCTCAACCAGCGTCTCAGCAGTGAGCGCGCCGAGGCTGTCATCGCCATCATCCAGCAGTCGGGCTCCATACCTCTAACCAGCATCCTCGCACCCGCCGCCATGGGCGTCACCGACCAGGTCGGCAACAACCACACCCGCAGCGGCCAGGCCCAGAACCGCCGCGTAGTCGTAACCATCCTCGTCAACAAGGGAATCACTGGCGCCAGCGCAACCACCCCCGGCTCCGGTATCTAAACGCAACACCGATCCGCTGCGTTCGCCGGTATCATCCGGCGAACGCAGCGCGCATCACCTAAGGTGCTGGCTGGTCCATCAACTGCTTGGCAAGAAACCGGGCAGTCGCCTCGTCGGCGCGCAACCAATCCTGTCTGCGAAGAAAGCCGTGTATTTCATTTGGGATCACAAGCTCCTCGAAGGGCGTATGCTGCTGAGCGAGACGGTGCGCCAATTCGACCGTTTGGTCAAACGGCACATTTCGGTCGTCGTCCCCCTGAATGAGTAGTACCGGTGATTTCCACCTTGCGATATCTGCATCCGGCGAAGCGGCAAAGGCAGTTGCGACCGCCTGTTTCCAGCTAGCATCCGCGTCGAACCAATGTTCGGGGAAAGCTCCATCCTTCGCAAGCGTGGGAACCCAGTTGGAGATGCCGTGAAAGTCGACGCCTGCCTTGAACACATCCGAGTTGCGGGCCAGAGCGAGCCCGGTAAGATAGCCACCGTATGAGCCACCCCAGATGCCGATATGGTTTGGGTCGACGCCCTCAACGTGTTGCAGATAGCGCGCTCCTGCAAGCACGTCCTGGTACTCCGATGCACCAGCGGGTCCGGCGTGCTCAGGATGCTGGAACGCTCGACCGTATCCGATCCCCAGACGATAGTTCACCGAAAGCACGGTGAAGCCATGCGTCGCCAGATACTGGTTCACAGCATATCCATTGCTGTAGTAGTCCATGTAATGCCAGCCCAGCAGCATCTGGCGCGGTGGTCCGCCATGTACAAAGATCACGCCAGGCTGCCGCGCGCTTGCGCCGGGCTCGCGAAACAGTTGACCCTGGACCATAAAACCATCGGGGGATTTAAAACTGACCAGCGTAGGAACTACCAGCTCATTCGATGGGTAATCCTTCGTGCTCCCGGTATCGAGCACGTGCCCCTCTCCGGCTTGCGCCAGAACAGCCACAGCTGCAGGGCGCTTTGCCCCTGCCGTGACGTAAGCGACTCTGCCGCCAGCAAGCGCTGTCGGCGACCATTCGAGTCCATCTCCCGAGGTCAGGGCTACCGGAGCCGACCCATCCATCTGGACACGAAAGAGGTGACGGCGATCCACATCGTCAGCGCTCGCTCCCGTGTTCGCGCTGTATACTAGCGCGCTGCGGTCCGGGCTCATCGAAACGTTCTCCACCATGAAGTGACCAGGCGTTAGAAGCTTCGCGTCTCCGCCTGCTATATCAACCGCATAAAGATGTGGCCAGTTGTCGGTCTCAGCCATGAAGACCAACTGGTGATTCGTCATCCAGAACAGTGGTTCCTCCACGCCAATATCTGGCAGTGTGCCGGCGAGGGTATTCGGTGAGTGCCAGATCTCGTGGCCTTCGCCCGTTTTCGCGTCGGCCGTCCAGAGAGCGAAAGGGTGCGGTTGCTGTACAAGAAAGTTCTCGGGCCCATCTCCATGACTGGGCTGCCGTATAAACGCAATCGAACGGCCGTCGGGCGACCAGATCGGCTCCTCATCGAAGCTGGTGGACGGAGCAAGGTAAACCAGCGGTTGTCCCGGTGACGCATAGATGCCGATGAAGCTGTGATCATCTCTTCCCGACACAAACGCAAGTCTTGTTCCGTCCGGAGACCAGACAGGTGTGCCGTCCGTTCCATGATCGAAAAACAGGCGTTTCCCGTGGCCTTCAGCGCCGTTTCTTTGCTCAATCGGGACATCCCATATCGCCCCATCTTTCACATAGGCCACCTGTCCTTTGGAGGAAAGCGCGGGACTATCCCCCTCGGCGACCTTCACAGGCCCACTTGCAGATTCGCCGGTCGCGATCGACCAGATCGTAATGTGTGGCTCAACCGGATCGCTGCTTGGATCAGGAGCCAGATTGCCCTTGGCGGGCCAGTTCTCGTCGTGATCGCCGCCACGCACATAGACCACCTGCGATCCATCAGCAGAGAAGAGGAGTTGCGTCAGCTCCTGTCCGTCATCAGTGGTGTAGTGCGTGAGCTCGCGTGGCGCGCTGTCGGATGCAAGGGCATACCAGATGTTGCGAACCCCGCGTACATTCTCTACCCAGGCGAACCGATCGCCCTTCTCCGATGCGACAAGCCCGCTGACAAAGGTGTATCCGAGCACCTGCGCCATAGTAGGTCCGGACGCAGCCGCGACTGGCGGAGCGAAAGCGCCAAGTTCAACCATCGCGAGTAGCGCCACTGCTGAAAACGTAAAGCAACGAGAAAGCAAGGGATATCTCATGCGAATACCCTAACCCAGAGAACCCCTGTTCGCCACGACAAAGAATTCACGATAAAGATTCATGCCGTATAACGGGCGACCGAAAGCGCTCCGCACAATCTCATTTAACGGCAAATCGTCGACGTACGTTTCGATCGAATTCTACCCGGAAACGTGCATTGGCCTGTTCTCACCAATGAAGAATCGAACATACCGGCAGCGCGACTTTGCGGAAACTCCACAACAGCCGTGCAGGACAAATCGGTCCCGGAATCTCAACGGCTAAAGACGAGATAGTGAACGTCCGCCTATTGACAGGCCACTCTGGAGGTTTTTGCGAGTTGCCGGAACTCACCGCGTAACGCGCACCCGCCCGCCGCCCAACAACCTGTGCCAGCGACCTGTATTCATCGTTACAAGGTGGTAAAATGAAGTGTTGCGGCATAAAGCCGCCTGAATAGCGAGGAACAACATCCATGGCAAAACGCCGCGGCAACCCCAACTGGGGCAAGCCGGAGCCCATCGGCCCCGTAGTCCCCACCATCACTTCCTTCGAGCAGGTCGTTAAGGAGTACAAACTCACTCCTGACCAGTACATCCGCTCCACCCGTCTCCGCGAGTGGGCGCGCCGCAACAAGAACTCCAAGTACATCCCCGAGGCGCTCCTCGAGGCATGGGGCTTCGAGATCGAGTCCACCCTCTAATTCTGTCAAGCTCCCTGGCGCTTCCAATTTTGTCTAAACGTATGATTGTACGGCAGATAAATCACCTGACAACTTGACAGCGTTACCCTCTCCGATCGCTACAATGGTAGTACCATCTGCGTAACAATCTCGGCGGGCAGGGGATGGGGGTAGACTTCCATAAGTCCTGCATTAACCCTCATCCTTCCATGACTTTAGTATGAAAAGTATGGGAGGGATGGGGCCCCCAGGGGAAGTTATATGACCGACCGCGCCGCTGGATTCATCGACATCCCCGAAGCCCTGGCCGAGCTCAAGGCCGGCCGCATGATCGTCATCGTCGATGACGAAGACCGTGAAAACGAAGGTGACCTAACCATCGCCGCCGAGTTCTGCACCCCCGAAGCCATCAACTTCATGGCCCGCTTCGGCCGCGGTCTCATCTGCCTCACACTGACCGAAGAACGCGCCGACTACATGCGCCTCGGTCCTATGACCCTCGACAACACCTCCCGCTTTGGCACAGCTTTCACCGAAACCATCGAAGCTCGCGAAGGCGTGACCACAGGCATCTCGGCAGCCGACCGCGCCCGCACCATCCAGGTTGCGATCAGCCCCAACTCCAGCGCGCACGACCTCGCCCGTCCCGGTCACGTCTTCCCGCTCCGCGCCCGCAAGGGCGGAGTCCTCGTCCGCGCCGGCCAAACCGAAGCCTCCGTAGACCTCGCCCGCATGGCCGGCCTCATCCCCGCCGGCGTCATCTGCGAGATCATGAACGAAGACGGCACCATGGCCCGCGTGCCCGACCTCATCGAGTTCTGCAACCTGCACAACCTCAAGATGGTCACCGTAGCCGATCTCATCCGCTACCGCATGGCCAACGAGCGTTACATCCACCGCGTAGCTGAGGGCGTTCTACCCACCGAGCACGGCGAGTTTCGCATGCTCTCCTACGAGAGCGACATCCAGACGTTCGAGCACGGTCCCGCAGAAGAGTCCCACGTAGCCCTAACCTTCGGCGACCTCGCCCAGGCCGCAAAGTCGGACACTCCCGTCCTGGTACGCGTCCACACCCACTGCCTCTCCGGCAACGTCTTTGGCTCCGCTGCTTGTGACTGCCGCGCCACAGTCGACGCCTCGCTCCGCGAAATAGCCCGCGCTGGCGTCGGAGCCCTCATCTATCTCCACCACACCCAGCGCGGCTTTGCCATCGACCGCACCACGCACCCCGCGCGCCTCTGCATCCACCAGTCAGGTACCGCGGAGCGCGTCTCCACTCCAGATCAGCGCATCCTCCGCCAGGTAGGCCTCGGCGGCCAGATCATCTCCGACCTGGGTATACGCAAGATCCGCCTACTAACTAACCACCCCAAGCACGTCCCAGCACTACAAGGCTTTGGCATCGAGATCGTAGAGAGCGTACCCATCGACCTCCACCAAACCCTACAGCCGAAGTAACCACCCCAACCCCATCCGCTCCATCACCTCCAAAAATGCCTCGTGGCTGGTGTACTGCACCCCCACCATCCCCGCCGCCCGCGCAGCCAGGATGTTCTCCTCCTTGTCGTCCACAAACAAGATTCCCCCAGCCCCCACCCCCAACCCCCCCCCAGCCTGCTGAGAACTCCCCGGATCGGGCTTCGCAATTCCGAGCCGATGCGAAAAAGTATGATGCGAAAACTCTGCGAGCGCAGGGAAGTGTCGCAGAATTCCAGCTTCCATCGCATCGCCAATGTTGGAAAGAATTCCAGTCTTAATCCCCGCTCGGTTCAGACGCTCAGCCCACTCCATCATGGGTACATTCGGTCGCGTCCAAGCGACGACATCGGCGTCCATCAACGCCTGCAGCGTCTGCTCATCGAGAGGCTTATCCACCTCGCGCGCAACCGTCTCCCAATACGTGCGGGCGCCCAGCAAGCCGCGGTCGTAAGCATCGCGATACCTCCAGTACAAAGTCTCAAACCGCTCTGGTTCGACATCGAGGATGCTTTCTAGACGCTGCCAACTCTGAGCCTCTGGCATATCGCAAAGCACCATGCCATAGTCAAACAGCACTGCGCGGATCTTGATGTTCGGGTTTTCGTCCATGACTCAACATTGTATGGGCCAACACGACCGGACAACCGAACATGAGAGACTTTGAAGCAGGCTGATGAACTTCTCTGAGCGAACCAACTGGAACCTTGCCGAGAACGAGCTGACGATAGCTGTCCGCGAGGCGCGAAGAGCTGGTCATGAGCTCTTCGATCTCACCCTCTCGAACCCAACGCAGTGCGGCTTCGCATACGACGATGCTGCCACACTCGCACCTCTGAGCAACCCAAAAACATTGCACTATGAGCCCGATCCTCTAGGTATGCTCTCTGCCCGCAGAGCGGTCGCAACGTATTACCGCGACGCATCCGCAGACGTATCACCGGATCGCATCTGCCTCACCACCAGCACCAGCGAAGCATACAGCTTTCTCTTTCGTCTGCTCTGCAACCCTGGCGATGAGGTGCTCGTCGCCAGCCCCAGCTATCCGCTCTTCGAGTACATCGCCTGCCTGGACGACGTGCAACTACGCGAATACCCGCTCCTATACGACCCCAACGCAGACATCGCCTCCGGTCACGGATGGTCGATCGATCTACACACTTTAGAAAAATCGATCACACCAAGGACGCGCGCGATCATCCTAGTGCACCCCAACAATCCCACCGGCAACTTCGCCTCCGCGGCGGAACGCACCCGCCTCGAAACAATCTGCGTTGAGCGTGGCTTGGCACTTATTCTGGATGAAGTCTTCCTCGACTACCCAATAGACAAGCCCCATCCAAGCTTCATCACGGGCGAAACCCGCTGCCTCACCTTTGTACTCAGCGGTATCAGCAAGGTTTGCGGTCTCCCCCAAATGAAGGCTTCATGGATCACCGCATGTGGCCCGTTACCGCTGGTGAGCGAAGCCATGCAACGCATCGAAATCATCGCTGACACCTTCCTCTCGATGAATGCGCCTATCCAGCACGCGTTACCTCACTGGCTCGCAGCGCGTCATACCCTGCAGCAACAGATCCGTGAGCGGATGCGCACAAACCTGACACTCATCGATCAGCGTCTCACCGGGACCACCGCGCAGCGGCTTGCGCTACAAGGAGGATGGACGGCAGTGCTACGGGTGCCGCGCACCGTTGAGGGAAGGGAATTCGTAGCTGCTGCGCTTGCCTTGGGGACCTTGGTGCAGCCCGGAGAGTTCTACGGATTGGGTGATGGCAGGATCGTCATCAGTCTTCTTACTCCACCCAAAGTGTTGCGGGAAGGTCTCAGACGCCTTCCAATCGACTAGCCAGAATCGATTAGCAGGGATCGGCCGATCAGGCCAGAAATGGGTTGTTTCGTCGTTCCTCGCCAATGGTCGTCATGGGCCCGTGCCCGGGCACAACCAGGGTCTCATCCGGCAGCGTTAGCAACCGCTCCTCGATGCTGGCCAGAAGCTTCCCCATGTTTCCACCCTGCAGATCTGTTCGCCCTACTCCGCCAGCAAACAGCGTATCGCCGGCGAGCAGCAACTTCTCGTCAGGTACGTATAGGCATAGACTGCCTTCCGTATGGCCAGGCGTGTAGAGTACAGTTCCGCGAATTTCACCCGCTTGAACCACCTCTCCATCGGCCGGGGAATGGTCGGGAGGAAGAACGTTCGGCACAGGAACATCTATCCATCCCGCCTGCTCGCTCATGATCGCAACCAGCGGAAGATCCTGCTGGTTGTAGACAATGGGAGCGCCCGTGATCTCCCGCAAACTGATTGCACTGGCAATATGGTCGATATGCGCGTGCGTGATGAGAATCGTCTTGACCGTAAGCTGGTGTTTAGAGAGCAACTCCAGAATGCAAGGAATCTCATACCCAGGGTCGACCACAATCGCTTCACGGGACACTTCGTCGCCAAGAATCGAGCAGTTGCAACCGAGCAAGCCCACAGGAACGGTCTCGCGAATCATGAAGTCCCCCGGAGTAGTTAAAGCAGAAACGCAGGCCCGAAGCCTGCGTTTCCGGTCAAGTGAGTGGATCGTTACTTCTTCGCAGGCGCCGATTGGCTGGGCACGTTTGAGAGCACTGAGCGGTTGCTGCTGTTGTGCGACATGATCACAGTGAGAGCGATGGAGGTCAGCATGAAGATGACCGCCGACCAGGTGGTGAGGCGCGTCAGCAGATTCGCCGCACCGCGCGGACCAAATGCTGTCTGCGATCCCTGGCCTCCGAACGCACCGGCTAGATCGGCCGACTTGCCTTGCTGAACGAGAACAACGCCAACCAGGAACAGACAAACGATGATGTGCAGAATCACAAGAAGAATAAACATGGGCGAAGCGATAACCTTATGGCCGCATCTGCGGGGAAATGGTTGGACCGTGCAAAATCAAACTTGATCTCGCGCATCGCAGCGCACGCACATCAGTCCAACATTGAGTATATCACCGGATACAGGGCCGTCAGGCCGCGTTACCCAAAAGCGGAACTGGTCGAGATACATTCGTTTTCCGCCTAGGGAGTTGCAGGCTAGAAGGCGTCGAGGGCGGACGGTTGGTCAGGGTGGAGGGAGGTGTACTTGGTGATGCCGACCATTGTGAAGACTTTTTGGAAGTGAGGGGTGAGGCCGAAGGAGCGGAGGGTCTGGCCGCGTTTGCTGGCGGCGATGAGCATCTGGATGACCAGGGCGATGCCGCTGGAGTTGAGGTACTCGACCTTGGAGAAGTCCAGCAGGATGCGTTTGGTGGTGTCGGGCAGGCCCTCGTAGGTGCCGATGACGGCGGGTTGGGAGGCGCTGGTGATGTCGCCCGAGAAGCGCAGCACCGTGATGGGGTCGCCGCTGGGAGCGGGCAGTTCTTCGACCGTAACGTGGGTAACCAATTCCTGCATTGAGCTGTCTCCAAGTTCACAAGTTTCGATGATACCGCGAGCCGGGGGACGTGGCCACAGGTCTGGCTGAACTTCGCGCTAGAGGTCTGCCTGACGCAGATGGATGACCATGCGGGCGTAGCTGCCGGTAGGCGGGGAGCTGACCCACTCGACCTCGTCGACCAGGGCCTGGATAAGGAACATGCCCATGCCGCGGGCCTCCTCCTGCTCCTGCATCTTTTTGTCGATGTCGGGGGCGTCGGTAGCGCTCTGCGGGCCTTCGCCGGTGTCGGTGACCTTGACCTCGAGCGAGTTGGCGTCCATGGACAGGATCACGCCCACGCTGAGCGAGTCGTCCATCTTGTTGCCGTGCTCCATGGCGTTGATGCAGGCCTCGGCCACGGCGGTCTTGAGGTCCTCGACGCGCTCGTCGGTAAAGCCCATCAGCCGCGCCACGCTGGCCGCGGTGTTCATGGCCACCTTCTCGTAGCCCAGCCGCGAGGGTAGACGCAGCTCGATGCTGTTGCTCGCCGTCCTGCCGTGCACACTCTCGCCGCTGCTCGTCACTGTATCGCCGCTGCTTGTCGCTTTATCGATCAACGCCATCCTCCCTCTCCGCCCCACGCTTCAGGAC
>JBAVDD010000033.1:0-6168 GCA_049587035.1 Acidobacteriaceae bacterium
ACTGCTTTCGCACACGAACCAAACTGATTCATCATCAGCAGCGCGCGCACCTGCGCCGCAGCCCTCCATGCCGGCTCACCATGCAAGCCCACCGCAGAGAACACCTCCGCAAACACATGCCGCAGCCGCAGTGCGTCATACAGTGTCAACGCCTCAGCCGGAGACGGAACCGTCCGCAGCGCCATCCAGGCCATAACCGGAGCCCAGGTCTGCGCCGCCGGCACAAGCACATCGCTGCTAGGCAGGACCGACCGCGCCGCCGCCTGCATCGTCTCCGGGAACTTCAGCACCATCCAGGGCAACCGAATCGCCGCACCAGCAATGCTCGCCGCATCCTCCTCCGACGGCGCGCTCTCCGTCGTCACCACATCCGAAACCCAAGCCAACCCACCGCCATCCAACTGCGCCCCGCCGATCTCCGCCAGGTACACAGCAGTCTCCACAAACCGCTGCGCACCTTCCACAAACTCCCTCACCCCATCGTCCACCGCGGAAACCTCCGCCACCGCAACCTTCTTCGCAGCCTTCTTACCCGCCTTAGCCTCTATCTCCAGCTCCCGCGTCAACGACGCATAAGCCGCCTTCGCAAACCCCCGAATCGTACCCTCACTGATCGTCCGATGCAGCGTATCCACCAGCGGCTGCAGTCTCAGCTGCGACAGCGCCTCATCCACGCTATACACTCCAGACCCATGCAGCGCATCACACAACCGATCCCACGGATAAGCCTCCGTAGGTCGCAGCTCCCTCCAATCCAGCAGCACCACATGCTGATACCCGCGTAGCTCCACCGTCAGTCCATGATCGCGAAAATCCCGCGCCCGCCGCAGATACTCCAACCCCTGCGCCGTATCCCGATAAGCCAGAATCACATCATCATCCCAGGGCAAACGCAGTCCTTCATAAACACTCTTCTGCCGCAGTGCCCCACTCTGCTTCTCCAAAAATCCCACCGACATCTTAATCGTCCCATGCGTTGACCCATAGCGGTTGTTGTACAAAATCAACCCTCGCTCACCCCCACACATATTCGAGTAAGCAAACACGTTCTCATCCACCGTCCCATAGTCGGTCCAGAAGTCATACATCACAAAGTCCGCGCTCTCAGCAAACAGCCGACGATTCTTCAACAGCGGCGCAATCAGCTGCTGATGCCGCGCAATCATACCCTCATTCTGCTGCTCATCCAGCCGAGCCTGTTTGAAGTCCATGCCATACCGTTCCGTATAGCCTTCAATCTGCCCATGCCCAAACATCGGAAGCCCCGGCAGGGTTGCCATCAGCACCGACACCCCAAAATACTTATCCCCCCACCCAAACTGATCAATCGCCGTCCGTTCATCCGGATTGCTCATGAAGTTCACATACCGCTTCAAAATATCCGGATCAAACTCCACCGTCTTCTTCAGGTACGACCGGTACTTCGCATTCTCCTCATCGCGCAGCATGTTCATAAACGCGCTGTTGTACACACGATGCATTCCCAGCGTGCGCACAAAATATCCCTCCAGCATCCAGAACGCCTCCGCCAGCAGCAGCGTTCCCGGAACCTCCGCGGCCACGCGGTCCACCACCTCGCGCCAGAACTCATGCGGCATCAGCGCATCAAACGCCTCCTCCGACATCGCATCTTCCGCCCGCGACGGAATCGATCCGCCCGCCCCCGGCAGCGGAAACCAAAGCCGCTGCACATGCCGCTTCGCCAGCACCATCGCCGCATCAAAGCGGATAATCGGAAACCTTCGTGCGACATTCAAAATCACCTGGATCACATGCTCGCGCACCTCAGCCTTCGAGTAGTCCAGCTGCGCCGTATCATTCCACGCAAACGTAGTTCCATCGTTGCCGTGATACATAAACCGCGTAGCCCCATCGCGATAATGCCGCAGCCGAAACACCACCGCCGCATCCGTCTGATCGTAGTAGTGGTCCTCGATCTTGATCTCCACGCGACTGTCCGTCGAAAGATCCGGCCCTTCAAAGCTGTACGAAGGAAACGGGCTCTCCCACCGCGACAGAAACCACTCCGGATGCTCAATCACCCAATCCGAATCGATCCCCATATGATTCGGCACCATGTCGCTAGCGAGCCTCAACCCCGCCATCGCCGCGCGATAACGCAAGTTCTCATAAGCCCCTTCGCCACCCAAATCCTCAGCAATCGAATAATCCTTCAGCGAATAAGCCGAAGCCACTGCCTCGCGATTTCCCCTCAACCGCTTGATCGTCTTCGAAGCCCGACTCCGCTCCCACAACCCAATCAGCCACAGCCCTGTAATCCCGCGACCAGCCAGCAGCTGCAACTCCTCATCCGGAATCTGATCCAGCCGATGAATGTGCCGCTGATACTTCTTCGACAGCTGCTCCAGCCAAACGTACGTACTCTTCGCGACCAGCACCACCGTGGGCATCCAGGCTTGGTCCGTGCTAAAGGCCTCATACTCCGTCAGCGGCGCCTGGTACCCATGCGGATACTTCCGTCGCCGCACCCCATCGGCCCCCATCTCATACTCCGAGTCGAACCCGATGTACTCATCGCCAACAAACCCTTCGCCTCCACGCGACTCCCCATGCCGATGCCAGTCCGGCCCCGCCGGATGAAACCGCATCCAGATAGCCAGCTCCTCCTCGCGCAGCACATCGATCGCCAGCAGCACCCGCTTCAAATCATCGCCCAAAACCTCCGACCACGTCTCGCTGATGTAATCCAGCTGCCCCGTCAGCGAATCCGGCGAAGCCAGCATCGGAGCCCGCAGCGCATCCAGTAGCGTCCCCAGGCTCTTGCTCACCTTTGGCCGTGCCGCAAAAAACTCAGGCATGCTCTTCGTCGCGCCAGCGTACGCCGTCTGTTGCTTCAACAGCGTGTCGTCAAACAGTTTCTTGAACGGCACAAACGCCGGATTGCTATTCGCAATCCAAAGCAGCAGCATCTCTTCAAGCGCAACCTCGCGATTCGGCCGCCCCGCGGAGCCATCTTCGGATTCAGTAGAACCCTTCAACCACTCTTCCGCCGTCAACTTTCCGCGATACACATCCACGGTAGGGAACTGCTGCACAAACCGCAGCAGCAGCCGTTCGCTCTCCACCGGCGTCAACTGCGCCCCCAGCCAGCGCACCGCCTCGCTCATCACCGCCGGATCCTGCTCCTTGCGATACTTCGCCACCAGCGCATGACTCAGTTCGTCGATCATCCCCATAGCAAACAGTGCGCCGGCATTCACCACACCCGCAGCGCCGCCCTCAGCTTCAGCCTTCGCCTCCGGCAACGCATTCAGCTCTTCAGCCAGCTTCCGTGCGGCAGCAACATTCGCAAAAACAACATTCCCTGAGAAGCTGAACAGGACATCCGCCAGGCCCAGCCGTTCCCGGATCGATCGTGAGATGTGAAATTCCATGCGTCTATAAACTTTCCGGCGCGACTTCCCCCGCGACTCTGTACAGCGTGATTTCGCCTGCGACCTACTATAGTGCCTACCAGTGAGATGCGGCTGACACTCCACAGGCAATGAAAGCAAGCCGGTGGCCCCCGAAGTTCACCTCCGCCGCATTTAACCCTCACCGTCCGTGCAGGACTACAATCGCGATGTTCAGCTTTTGCCATTCCGGCGTCTCCTGAACCTGGCAGCTGCGGAACCAAGCCGCCTGCGGAGGAATTTTGGCCTACCTGATCGACTCGAACAAGCAGCAGCGCCCCGCCTGGCGGCGTCCCTTCATTCTCCTCACCGGCATCATCATCCTCCTCCTCGTCTTCAGCTTCACCACCATCCTCTCCGCCTGGGTTAATCTCCTCTGGTTCCGCTCCCTCAATTACGGCGACGTCTTCTGGAAGATGATCTCGCTACAGACTGGCGTCTTCCTCGCCGTTGCAGTCATCACCTTCGCCGTCCTCTTCGTTGTCTTTACCGCGCTCCGTCGCGCCAACAGCGCCGATCTCCCCGCCGCCCACGCCCTGGTCATCTCCGGCCAAACCTTCAACCTCTCCGTCGAACCCGTCCTCCGCGTCCTCTCACTGGTAGCCTCCATCTTCATAGCGTTAATCGCCGCCGCATCCGTCGTATCGGACTGGCCCACCCTCGCGCTCTTCTGGTATGCGCCCCACACCACCGCCGCCGTCGATCCCATCTTCGCCAAACCGCTCAACTTCTATCTCTTCACCCTCCCCGCCTGGAACCTCCTCAACGATTGGCTCCTCTCGCTAGCGCTGGCCATCGCCGCGGCCGCGGCCATCTACTTCGTCATCACCAGCGGAACCCGCGCACTCGACAAGCGCCACACCAGCGTAGCCACATCCCCCTGGCGTGGCCTCTCCATCGCCGCAGCCTTCCTTCTACTGGTCATCGCGTCTCTAGTAGACGCCAGTCGCTATCAGCTCCTCATGGAGCACAACACTCTCTTCGACGGCCTCAACTACACCGACGTCCACATCACTATCCACGGACTCCTTCTCGTCACCCTCGCCCTTATCGCCGGTGCCATCTTCGCCGCCATCAACGCCGCGCGCGTCCCTCGCGGCAGTTGGCTGGCCGCCTCCATCGCTCCCGCCCTCATCTGCTACATCGGCTTCTCCCTGGTCGGCTGGTACGTAGGCAACTTCGTAGTCAAACCCAACCAGCTGGTCGACGAAACTCCCTTCATCACCCACAACATTCAGAACACCCGCCAGGCCTTCGGTCTCGACAAGTTCTTCCAGCAGGAATTTCCCGCCGAAACCACCATCGACGCCGCCGACCCCGCCGATAACCAACCCACCCTCCAGAACATCCGCCTCTGGGACTGGCACGCCCTCCAGGACACCCTCCGCCAGGTCCAGGAGATCCGCACCTACTACGACTTTCCCGACATCGACATCGACCGTTACAACCTCAACGGAACCACCCGCGAGGTCATGCTCGCCGCCCGCGAGCTCAACGTAGACAAGCTCCCCGTCAGCAGCCGCAACTGGATCAACGAGCGCCTGACCTACACCCACGGCTACGGCGTCACCATGAACCCTGTCAACGGGTTCACCACCGAAGGCCTGCCCAACCTCCTGCTCAGCAACATGCCCGTGCAGAGCACCGTCCCCGGCCTCAACGTCACCCGCCCCGAAATCTACTACGGCGAACTAACCAACACCGACGTCTACGTAAAAACCCACCAGCAGGAGTTCGACTACCCCCAGGGCCAGGCCAACAACTTCACCACCTACCAGGGCAACGGCGGCATCGTCTTAGGCAGCTTCATCCGCCGCGTCCTTATCTCCATCGACCGCGGCGACCTAAGCAAGCTCCCCTTCAGCGACGACGTAACCCCCGACAGCCATCTGCTAATGAATCGCACCATCCGCGACCGCGTAGCCGCTCTCGCACCCTTCCTGACCTTCGACAGTGACCCCTACTTAGTAGTAGGCGACAACGGCCATCTCTCTTGGATCATCGACGCCTACACCACCTCTGACAGCTACCCCTACTCCACCCACTACCAGTTCGGTGACAACGACGTAAACTACATCCGCAACAGCGTAAAAGTAGTCATCGACGCCTACAACGGCACCACCACCTTTTACGTCTTCGACCCATCCGACCCGATCATCACCACTTGGCGCCGCATCTTCCCCAGCCTCTTCAAAGACGCCTCCCTGATGCCCGCGGACCTCCGCCGCCACGTCCGTTATCCCGAAGACATCTTCACCCTCCAATCCGACGTCTACGGTCTCTACCACATGACCGACCCCGAGGTCTTCTTCAACCGCGAAGACCTCTGGACCGTAGCCACTGAAACCGGTCTCGACGCCGACGGCAACCAGGTAGTCCAGCCCATGAAGCCCAACTACGTCCTCATGAAGCTCCCCAACGCCCCCCACGAAGAGTTCATCGAGATTCTGCCCTTCACCCCCGCCAACCGCAACAACCTCATCGGCTGGATCGCCGGCCGCTGCGACGGCGCGCACTACGGCACCGCCGTAGTCTACGACTTCCCCAAGTCCCGCCTCGTCGACGGCCCCCAACAGATCGAAGCCCGCATCGACCAGAACGCCCAACTCTCCGGCCAGCTAACTCTCTGGAACCAGCAAGGTTCGCACGTCCTGCGCGGCAGCCTGCTGGTAATCCCCTCCGGCAAGGCCCTACTCTACGCCGAACCCATTTACCTGCAAGCCCAGCAAAGCCCTATGCCCGAGCTCCGCCTCGT
>JBAVDD010000034.1:0-14564 GCA_049587035.1 Acidobacteriaceae bacterium
CGCCCGCTTCGGTGATGGTCGATGTTAATCGTAAGCGCGGGAGGCGCCGCATCATACTCGGACCGCTCAATGCTGCATCGCTCCAGCGAATCGCACTCCAGCAAAATAGCAGCGTCCGCCTCTGGAAACGTGCACGAAATCCGTTCCGCGCCAGCAAGAAACTGAAAGCTGGGAGGGATTGGATCGATGAAGACTACCGTCGCGGTCTTCCCCATCGCCTCCAGGAGATGCAATAGACCAAGCGCCGAGCCAATGGCGTCTCCATCTGGACGAATATGCGAACTGATCACGAAGCTCTGGCGTTCGCCAATCAGATGCAGTAGTGCGGAAATCGAGGCCTGGTTTTTCATGGCAGATAAGGGAGTGCAGAACGCAGTCAGCGTGCTGACTCGGTCGGTTTCAATGTCTCCTTCCCTGCCTTATCGGCGGTTTTCTTGCGACGCTTCTCCATCCGCCCCAAAAGCTCATCCATCCGGGAGTTGATCTTCTCCGAACGGTCGATCGCGAACGTAATCTCCGGGACATGGCGCACATTCATCCGCTGACGAATCTCGGTGCGAATGTAGCCCCGTGCCGCCATCAAGCCGGCCAGCGTCTGCACCTCTTCCTCTTCCGTCCCCACCACCGCAATAAACACCCGGCAACTCTTCCCGCCAGGCGCTAATACAACCTCCGTGACGTGGCACGGAGCGATGCGCGGATCCGAAAGCTCACCCTCCAGCATGGCGGTAATCTCTTCGGCAAAGGTGTTTACAACACGACCGCGGTGATAGGTTCTGGCTCGTTGCTCTGGCATGGTTGACTCTACAGGGTAGCACCCTTTAGTTGTGTGAAACGCAACCCTCTATTTTTCTTCACCCGGCGATACGTCCACCTCGAAAATGCTGTCCAGGACCTCGCATCCCAGCCCCACACACAGCCTCCCAACAGCCTCCTCCACCTCACGTAGTTGGCCACTCAGATAGGCGCTCGAACTCGAGATGGCCACCACCCCCAGCGTCGCCCTGTTCCATAGCAACCCATCATCAAGCTCTGCAACCGAGATATTGAATCCATGGCGCAGCTTGTCCTTCAGCGAGCGCACCACCTGCCGCCGGTCCTTGAGCGACTGCGCGTGCTCAATCGCGAGTTCAAGCGTCAGCGTGGCAATTGGCATAAGGCCCCCGAAATATCACTTGACCGGCGCCGGCGCCGTCGATCTCCGTTCCACAAATGTTGGCAGCACCAGGATCGACTCTGCAGGATGTGGAAGCGGCTCAGCAGCCTTCGGATGTCGTATCCGCTGCAAAAGAGCCGTCGCTGCCGCCCGTCCCATCTCCTGCAGCGGCTGCCGAACCGTCGTGAGCGGCGGATTGTTCGTTGCAGCCCCCACCACATCATCAAACCCAAGTACAGAAACCTGCGTAGGCACATCGACGCCCGCCTCGCGCAGCGCAACAATCGCTCCCATGGCCGAAAGATCGTTGAAAGCAAACACCGCTGTAAACGAAGCACCTGTCTCCAGCAGCTTGTGCGTTGCCACGCGCCCCGGCTCCAGAGTCGGGTCATCCCCTTCCAAAGCCACCACCAGCTGCGGCCGAATCGCAATCCGCAACTCCGCGGCAACCCTCTCAATTGCCCGCCAGCGGATCTCCGTATCAGAGCTGAAACTCTGGCCCTTGATAAACGCAATGCTCCGGTGTCCCAGCCGCTGCAGGTGCTCCAGCGCATAGCGCGCAGCCAGGTTATGATCCAGCTCAATGTTGAGAATCGACGGCGTGCGTAGATGCCCTGATACCGCAACGATCGGCACCGGCAGCTCAACATCCAGCGCCGAGTCCACTGCGATAATCCCTTCCACCGCTCGCGAAAGCAACAGCGCAGGATAATCCCGCAGCAACTCCTCGCGGTGATGATGGCTGACAACAAAATAAAAGAACCCACTCAACAGCAGCACGTCCTCGATCCCACTCAATACCGCAGCCGAATAACCACCGCTGATCTCCGGCACCATCACACCAATGGTCTGCGATCGCCTGCTCCGCAACCCCCGCGCCAGCGGGCTCGCCTTATAGTTCATCTCGGCAGCCGCAGCCAACACCCGCTTCTGCGTCGCTGCAGAAATCCGATGCGTGTTCCCCGAATTGTTAATTACACGCGACACCGTGGTCTGCGACAGTCCCAGGTGCTTCGCCAGCTCTTTCAAGCTGCGCCCGGAGCCCATGTGCTTCACAGCGCTAATTTTGCGTTCTTCATACATAGGAGCAACCGCACCCTGGCCTGGCTGGAGTGCTCAACCCAGTGCTCAAACAAGAGTAACCGGAAAACGCCACAGCACAACTCCGTAGTCAAAGGGGCGCGCCGCAGCGCGCCCCTTTATGCTCTTGGTACAGGTTGAATTAGAAGGAGAACCTTGCCTGGAAGCTGATCGTGCGTGCTCCCAACGCGGACGTGTCTTGTCCAAAATTACCGGAATTGACATTATTGTTCACGCTCTGAGGGTTGAGGTTGAGCAGATTGAACAGGTTGAAGAAATCAGCCCTCAGCTCAACCCTTGCTTCGTTCCCGAGAATCCGGTTGCTGGGAATTCCGAAGCCCTTGGTCAGCGAAGCATCCAGATCTCTGTAGTTCGGACCATCAAACGAATTACGATCCGCACCCGGCAGTGGTGGCAGCGCCTGGTTCGGCGACGGGAAGCCAGTCCCCTGGAAGGTCATGGCCGATTCGAAGTTCGGAGTCGAGAAATACTTATTGGAGTATTGAGTGGTGGTGAAGCAGCCAGGGGTGGGAACATTTGGAGGGCGGCAGATTGCAGAAGGGTTGACTAGTGCCGTCGTAACCACCTGCGAACTTGTAAGACCGGCAAAGTCGCTGCCCGTCTCGAACGCTTTATTGCTATGCGATTTCCCGGCCCCACCCAGATACGTGGGGCGGAGGTTGTAATAGCCGCAGTTCTGGCAGTAGAGCGATTGCCCAATCCCGAAGTTTGGTGAATAGGGGAATCCGGTGTGAGCATTAAAGATTCCGCTAAGCGTCCACTCGCCAAGAATCTTTTCCAACCACTTGCTATTACCGTGGAAGATCACCGGCTCCCACACTCCAAACACCTTCAACGATTTTCCGATGTTGAAGTCGGACCTTCCATACGAGTATCCGGGACTCAATGGAAAATAAGGATCTTCGGAATACGGTCCAGACCCATCCGTATCCATGCTCTTGGCCCACATGAACTGTGCGTCCGCGCTGAAGTGATGCGCCATCGGATGCTTCAACTCCGCCAGCATCGCATTGTTGTTCGCGCTGCCACTGTTGGTCCAGTAGTCACCACCGGTGACGAGCGGATTCAGCGGCACGCCAAGAACCACGGCCGGTGCGTTAGGGGTTTCATGGTTGATGAGATGGTGCGATGTACTGCCTTCATACCCGAGAGACGCAACCAGCTGATTGCCTATCTCATATTCGGTGTCCAGCGAGTAGTGCTCCGCATAGGGCGTCGATAGTCCTCCAGAGTAATTGCCGAAGGCCGCAAGGTTGGCATTGCCTGCCGTCGGGAGGTTCGCGCTGTTATAGCTGGTGATGGTGTTCGGGTTGGACGCAAACCCATTCAGCGAGGTCGGGCTGCTGGAGATGCCATAGATGATATCGCCTCCATTCACACCAGGGTTTGTAGGACTCGAGAATGAGAAGTTGTAATAGCCCTGCACCGGCGGATTGCTACCAGCGCTGGCCGAGATCGCAATCTCCTCCTGGTTGAAGTTGAGGCCGTACCCGCCGCGCACCGTCAGCTTGTTATGGAACATCACAGGAGCCCAATTGAATCCAAGTTGAGGTCCAACGTTCCCCTTTTGCGCTCTGTATAAATTGCCGCCGACGCGAATATTGATCCCTGTATAAAGCGCCGACCCCGTACCGAACTCAACAACGCTGAGATTGTTCTGCTTCGTGTATAGCGGTCCAAAATAGGAGTACCGGATGCCAGCATGAAGGGTGAGGTTTGAACGAATCTTCCAATCATCTTGAACGAACGCCCCAAAAAGATTCTCGCGGTCGTCCTGCCGTGTTCCGCCTGGGTAGCCTGTCGCTGTATTGAAATTCCCAGACTCTGCTGAAGGTGCATCATTCAGAAAGTCCCAGATGTTGTAAAAGCTATAGTTTGGCCGGCCAATGGGGTCATTCAGGTAGTGAAGGTTGGTGAAGTCAGCTCCGAACTTGATCGTCTGTGCAGCGATGATCTTCGTTGCGACATCCTTGTAGCCATACGTCCATTGATTCAGAACGCTACCGAGTGAAGATCCGAATTGATTAATGCTGATGCTGCCGAGTCCGTTGACCTGATCGTCCGGCAACCCGACCGGCTGCTGTGGGTTCGATGCAATTTCATTCCACCGCCATCCAGCAGCGTTCGCGCGGGCTTCGTTGAGGAAGGTAGGAGTGAAGGTACGGTTGTAAATCACCGAGAACGCATCGTTGATCTGCGAGTGATGGAAGAGGTTGTATGCGCGCGAGCCGCCGTTGTAGTCGGTGTTCCCAATCGGAACCCAATAGATGGCGAAGGCGAGATGATCCTTCTGCGTGACATCGGCATCAAGCCGTCCGTTGTACTGCTTGTAGTACGAGGTGGACGGATACGAGATGGAGTAGTCGGCGATATCAGCGACGGTCGACAAACCGCTGCCGATGCCTGGATTGACAGACGTTCCCGTTGCAGTAGGATCCTGTGTCCCGAGAGGCGTTGTCAGCGGCGATCCGATGTTGAGACCTTGACCCGCAATGGTGACGCAATTCACCCCCTCAATGAGGCCGACAGTAGTGCAGGTTTCATTATTGGTGATGATCCCCGTTTGACTGACCCCGCTCCCCGGGAACGTCAGAAACTTCGAGGCGATGCTGCCCGTCGGTGCGAGAGCATCAAATGCCGGAGTCTCATACCATCCAGAACCTGTGGTTGTAGAGTCGTTCGGCGACGATTCATAAGCGAAAAACGCGAAGATTTTATTCTTGAGGATTGGACCGCCGATGCTTCCGCCATACTGATTGAAACGCGCCGTGTCCTTGATCGGCTGACCCGTCCCCGTCCCACGCTGATAGGCGTTCAAGCCCGGGCGATGCACCGAGATGTATGCGCTGCCATGGAAATGGTTGGTGCCGCTCTTGGACGTGACAAGCGTTTGCGCGCCGCTGAACCGGCCGTTCTCTGCGTCGTAGTCGTTGGTGACGATTCGGACGTTCGCGATGGAATCTTCATTGGGGGTGATGACCGTCGTTCCGCCCCATACCGCGCTCACCGTGCTAATACCGTCGATCGAAATTCCGTTGGTCTCATACTGCTGGCCGTTGGCGTTGGCCTGTGGCCCGTTTTCAGTTGGGAACTGGCCACCATTACCCGAACCGCCGGGGCCTTGGTTACCGGGGGCGTTATATACCCCACCGCCTGAGCCCTGCGCCCCATCACTGATCACACCGGGCGCCAATTGCGTCAGGGTAAACACATCTCGATTCATCGACGGCATATGGTTGATGTCATTCGAGCTAATGGTCCCGCCAATGTTTGAGGTCTCCTGGTCTACAGCCGGCTCGGTCGACGCATTCACCGTAACCTGCTGCGTCGTTCCCGCGACCGCAAGCTGAACGTTGAGAGAGTTCGCCTGCTCAGGAATGAACTGCAGATTGTCCAGCACCTTCTCCTGGAAGCCCGAACGATCCACGGTCAGCGTGAAGTTGTCCGCAGGCAATGCATTGAAGTTGAAGACACCAGCATCGTTGCTGGTGTGTACGACAGTCTCATTCGTAGCGTTGTTCTTCAGCGTCAGCGTAGCGCCAGGAATCACTGCCCCGGTCGAGTCAGTGACGGTGCCCTGCACAGAAGTGCGAAACTGCGCGTGGGCAAAACTCGCAGTAAACATCATGGCGAAAAAAACCAGAACCGAGAGCGCGGAATGACCAAGCGACCGGAGCATACCAGCTCCATGTGTGGCTGGGATCGCACTGGATGAACTTGAGCGTACGTACGGCATATTGCCTCCGAAAATGTTGCGGTAAATTTCTATTTGTAAGACCTTGCACAAACGATTGCTCGCATTGCGCAAACGATTGTGCAACACACGAATTTTTAGCAGCGCCAGAGTACGACTGTCAAGCCTCTCTGATGCCCGGTACTACGATATAAAGCAGTCAGCGCCCTCCGGCGAGCACCGGAACCCTCCCCTCTGCGCTCTTAAACCGCTCCAACTCCTACTTCTTCTTGCCCGACGTCTTCCCCGATTTCTTCCCCGTCTTCGTCCCTACACCCTTCGCGCTCCCTACCGAGCCAGTTCCGGAACCCAACACGCCGATCACCGCACCCCCCACCGGGCTGCCCTGCCCTGAACACGGATCCCATCCCGGCCCTGCCGAGAACGCCCCATTGTTCCCCTGCGTAATGTCCCGAAATGCCTTCTTCGCCGAAGCTGCATAGATCACCGGGTTGACGAACCCGGCCGACGCGCCATTTTGCTGGTTCGCCAGGGCAATCAAACCCGCCCACAGCGGCGCCACCGCACTCGTTCCCCCAATCACCGTCGTCTGCCCATCCACCCGGATTACGTACCCCGTGGAAGGATCGGCATCGCCCGCGACATCCGGCACACCACGCCCACCTCCAGCGCTCGGCGCCGCGGGAACATTGGAGTTCTGCTGCCACACCGGCAAAGGAAACAACGTGCTCACGCCCCCGCCCGTAGCCCCTTCGCCAATCGCCAGCTCGTTCCACACCACCTCGCTGCTAATCGTCGAACCCGAGCCGCTCAACGTCGTTCCGCCGCACGCCACCACATACGGTGACGACGCAGGAAAATCAACGTTATTGCCCGCTCCACTCACGCCATCGGTCGAGCCATTGTCCCCGCAGGCAACAGTAATCGTGACGCCCACCGCAGCCGCCGCCTGGCAAGCCGCATCCAGCGCGGTCCATGCCTGCTGCGTCCACGTAGACTCCGGCCCTCCCCAGCTGATCGAGATCACGCTTGGCTTGTTTACCGTGTCATGCACCGCGGTCGAGACCGCATCAATAAACCCTTGGTCTGTATTCGGCGCAAAGTACACCGCAATCTTCGCTCCCGTCGCGATCGCAGCACACACCTCGATATCCAGCATCACCTCACCATCGGCGCCATTCGCATCCCCGGGCGTGTTTTTCCCTCCGTCCACGGAGACCGCCGTGACCGCCGGCGCAGGCAATCCCAGCGTCTTGAAGTACGCCGTCAAATCAGCCGCGCGATAGCCGCCGCCGAGCTCGACGATCCCAATCGTCTGCCCGCTCGCCGTTGCGCCTGCCGGAAATCCATAGAGCGCGCCCACCTGCACCGGCGTATACGAAACATTGCTTGCGTGCGGCTTCGCAATGCGAAAGTGCGGCTTCGCCTGCGGCCGATTATCCAGGCCCAGCACCGCCAGCACATGCCCATCCAGCTCCTCTGGCAGGCGGATCGCCCCTTCGCGAACCCGGCACGTACCAGCCGCGGTCGCTTTCATCACCAGCGAAACCCCAAACGCCTTTTGCAGCGCGGCAGCGCTTCCACCCAGGTGGATGGTTCGTCTTCCCGGACGCGTCGCCTCGACCGTCAGGCCGAACTCCTTCGCAAACGCTTTCACCAGACGCACAGATGCTGGGCTCGCTCCATACCGGCTCGCAAACGCAGCCCGGGTCAGGCGCTCCTGCGGCCGTCCCCGCTTCATCGCAAAGGGCGTCTTCGGTGCAACGATCACCGACACGGTGATTCGACCCGACTTCCTGGCTGCCGTTCTCTGTTGCGCGTCTTCCGCTGAAAACGGCTTTCTCTCACTACCCGCCAGGACCACTCGACGCTGGGATGAAAAGCGGGACGAAGCTGCCATGGAACTCACCTCGAATCCGGACTCTGCCGACTTGGATGCGGTCTATAGTCCTCACGCCCAAAGAACTCTCGCCAATTCACACAGGACGCACCTCGACCGCTAAGATGTTATCCATGGATCTCCACGCCATTCAATCCGCCCTGCGCGAGCACCACTTCGACGGTTGGCTCTTCTACGATCACCACCACCGCGACCCCATCGCCTATCGCATCCTCGGCCTCGACGAGAACAGCTTCGTCTCCCGCCGCTGGTTCTATTTCGTGCCCGCGGAAGGCGAACCGCGCAAGCTCGTCCACCGCATCGAATCCGGCAAGCTCGACACCCTCCCTGGCACCAAGGACGCCTACTCTTCATGGCAGGAACTCGAGCAGAAGCTCGAAGCCATGCTCGACGGCGCCACCACCATCGCCATGCAGTACTCTCCGCGCAACGCCATCATGTACGTCGCCATGGTCGACGCCGGCACCGTCGAACTCGTTCAATCCATGGGCAAAAAGGTGGTCAGTTCCGCGGATATCGTCAGCATCTTCGAGGCCGTTCTTACCGAGGAGCAGATCGACTCCCATTACGCGGCCCAACAGAAAGTTGATGCGGTCCTCGCCGCCGGCTGGCGCCGCATCGGCGACAGCGTCCGTGCCGGCACAGCGATCGGTGAGATCGACGTCGTCCACTTCTTCCTCGACGCCTTCCAACGCGAAGGCCTCTTCACCGACCACGGCCCCAACTGCTCGGTCGGCCCCAACTCCGCCGACTCTCACTACGATCCCACCGTCGAATCCTCTCGCCTCATCCGTTCCGGCGACTTCGTCCTCATCGACATCTGGGCCAAGCTCAACTCCCCGCAGGCCATCTGGTACGACATCACCTGGACCGGCGTCGTTGACCGCGAGCCCACCGAACGCGAGCACCTCATCTTCACCACCGTTCGCGAAGCCCGTGACGCCGCAGTCCACACCGTCCAGCAAGCCGTCCACGACCACCAGCCCATCGCCGGCTGGCAGGCCGATGACGCCGCCCGTAACGTCATCCAGGCAGCTGGTTTCGGTGCCGAGTTCACCCACCGCACCGGCCACAACATCGCCGTCTCCCTCCACGGCAACGGCGCGCACCTCGACAATCTCGAAACCCATGACGAGCGCTTGCTGCTCGCCAACACCTGCTTCTCCGTCGAACCCGGCATCTATCTTCCCGGTGACTTCGGCGTACGCAGCGAGGTCAACATGATCGTCTATCCCACCCACGCCGCGGTCACCGGCCCCATGCAGCGCGAACTGCTGCGAATTTGAAAGCAGCCCTCCTTCTCCACTGGTAGAATCGACAGCGATGGCCACACCGACGCAACAAGCACAAGCTGCTCAGCAAGTCTCCGGCGAGAAGTCCATGTTCCCTGTGATGGTCCTTATCGCAGGCTGGCTTATTCCTGGCGCAGGACACTTCCTCATAGGCAAGTGGGTGCGCGCGCTCCTCATCTTCGCCTCCATCCTCACCATGTATGCGGTCGGTCTGGCGCTCGCCGGAAAAATCTACCTTCCGAACACCGGCGACCTCCTCGACATGCTGGGCTTCGTCGGGCAGCTAGGTACAGGCCTGCTTTACGTGCTCGCTCGCTTCTTCGGATGGGGTGCCGCCTCGGTAGTCAATGCCCTCGCCGACTACGGCACAAAGTTCATCGTCGTCGGTGGCCTGCTGAACGTCATCGCCGCCATCGACGCGCATTCGCTGGCCAACGGCAGAAAGGCCTCGCTCTGATGCTGACCCACTTCTCCGCTATGCTCATCTTCGCCGCCTGCGTCTCCGTGGTCTTCGGCATCACGCAGCGCGCCCACCCAAAGATGATGGTCCGTTTCGGAGCTCTCTGTTTCGTGCTCCTGGTCGGCGCGGTCATCGTTGCCAGCTGGGCCATGTGGGCTATCAAACACTAGCGACGACCCCAGCCGCACCCCTCAGAATGGGTTCGAGTTGGGATTATTTGGAGTGGTGGTACTCCCCGTCCCGTTGGTGCCAGTACTCCCAGTTGTAGTCGCATTCAACCCACTCCCACCAGCATTCGACTGCCCCGACACATCCTGACCAAAGCTGCTAGCCGCCTGCGACGTCACGCCACCTCCCGTAACGTTGACGTTCCTCCTCAGCATCTCGATGCGCGGGTCATACCAGAACTCCCAATTCTCATAAGTCGTCTGGCCGTTCGGCTGCGTAATCGACGTGCCCGTCTTCGACGTTCCCACCCCGACGATCAAACCAATGTTCCCATCGCCCAGCGAGTCCAGGCTCGAGCTCCCATTCGTCCCCGACGTCCCCGTACCCGTTCCATTCGCCCCAGAAGTGCCACTCCCGCTGGGTGTCCCAATCGTAGCGCCCCCAAAGCCCGAGTTCAGCGCGTTGGTCGCTGTGACATTCGTAGCCCCTCCGGTCATTCCGCCAATCCCCCCACCCGACTGCAAGCCCGCCGCGGAACCCAGGTTCGCCGCCAGCCCATCCAGTTCCTGGCCAAAGAACACATGGATCTTCGTCTTCTGCTCCCCTTGATGAATCAACCGGTAGTCCGCCTTCCCCGTCAGCGGGTCGACATACACATGCCGCAGAAAGCGAATATTATTCGTCTTCTCCAGCGACTTGATCGACGCAGGATATTGTCCCGGAAACCGGCGTTGAAAAAGCTGGATCGCGCGCACATACTGCTCCATCCGGTGCTGGCTCTCAATCTCCTTCTCCCGCTGCAGCTGCCGAGCCACCCTCGGCGCGGCGACCGAGAGCGCAATCAACAACAGCGCCACCATCACCACCACCGCCAGCAGCATAAAGCCCTCTTCCCCCACGCGCCTCTCCGCGAAATCGCTCTCCGTCGGCATCCTGTCGTGTTGGCGAGGAAAATTCATGACAATCACATCCATCACAGCTGAAGGGTTGGACGAAATCCGATCAGCCGCGTCTCAGCCCCTGTCTATACTGCCCGTTTTAAGAGCCAGACGCTGCCTATCGAGTGATCAACGGCAACACCTGGGTGTCGTTGTTCACCAGGTCTTCCACCTGAATATTAGTGGGATTAATGTTGAGAATCTTGTACTTGCGCGCCACAATATCTCCCTTCGACGCGAGATACACGTCCTCGCCCTGCAGCAGAAACGCCTGCCGCAACCCGCTCACACGCACCGCGGTCCCAAAAAATTTCAGCTCAATCGGCGGTGGCGGAGGTGGTCCCACCGGCATCGGCGGAGGCATGTTCTTTAGTCCTCCCGGTCGCGCACCCGGAACATTCCGCGGGATCGCCATCGGTGGCGGCGCCGATATCGCTGAGAAAATATTCCGCCCCGTCCCCGAGTACACCAGGCTCTCCGTCCTCAGCATCGCCGACTCATCCAGCGTAGGATCCATGCTCGCCGACGTGCTCGCCATCTTCTTTGCCGCAACCCCGGGCGCTGCACCCAATCCCGATCGACCGTTACCCCCCCCGCTCGAACCACGCTCCGTCTCCACGCCGCCGTTATTCGACCGCGCCACCACAGGTTCACTAACCGGCGTCGGCGCTGACACCGCCGCAGGATTCGCCGCGCCGCCGAAGAAGCTGTAGTACCCATACCCCAGAAACACCAGCAGCAGCACGACGAAGATGGAGATCACCACAATCGTCTTTTTATCTTTGGCAGGAGCAGCCCTCATGGCTGGCCTCCCATTCCGCTGTCGGGCTCCACAGCGTTGCTCGTCGTCGGCATCTCCGCGGACAGCTCATCCGGATTCGGTGGCCGCAGATACGTTGTCATCCTGAGGCGCAAGTTCACCTGCCCCGTCTGCTGGCCCGTCAGGTTAATTCCATTGATGACGAAAAAAACTTTGTCCCGCTCCACCGCATTGATGAACAACACAATCGGCCGATAGTCTCCAGACACACTCGCATCAATACTCACCTGCGTAAGTGCATCCTTGCCCGATAACACTGGATTGTACGCATACTGCGCGTGCGTCCAGCGCACACCGGTCTTATGCGTCAGCGCCCCAATCTCAGCCGCCACCTGCGAATCCGCATACGGCAACCGAGTCTCATAGAACGTATTCGCATCCTCAGTCGATGCCACCAGCTTCTTATCCAGCCCGCGCAGAGGCTTCGCCGCCATCTGCGCCGCGATTAGCTGTACATGCTGTTGATCCAGCGCATCTGCATTGTTAGCGCTAAGCCCCTGCCACACAAAGATCAGGTGGACGATCAAATAAAGAACCACCAACCCCAGCAACGCGACCCCCGCAAAGTGCAGGTTCAGCGTAGTCGCCAAAGCACGCGCGCGGGCCGTAAGGCGCGGCACCTTCCGCTCCGGCAGCGAGCTATCGTGCGGTGGAACCATCGGTCGCATCGCGGATGTGCTCATCGCGCACCTCCCCGCGGCAACGTCGCCCGCTTCGTGAAGCTATCCGGCGACGGCTTCACCTGCCGACCGCGACGCCTTCTACTCCCAACCATCCCTTTTGGTTCGACCCGCTCGCCCTTGACCTTCTTCTCCACCTTCGCAGTCGTATACGACTCACCTGGCGGCAGCGGATTGTAGTTCGCCAGGATCTCAAACTCCACACCCGGCGGCGGTCCACCCATCCCGCCAGGAACATTGTTCCGCGTTCCCTGGTCCTTCGCCTGCGTCGCCTCGCCTGTCAGCCGCGGCGCACGAAACCGCTTCGAGCGTTCCAGGTTGCGCACCAACTGCACCGCCCGGTCCCGATCACCAGACACCCGCAGCTGAATCATCACATCCCCACTACTGGTAGGCTCGGGCTCAATCGACGTCACCTGCACCCCGCTCGGCAACACTGTCTCCAGGTCCATCATCACCGCGGTCCACGAGAAGCTCTTGCGCAGAAACAGCGCATTCAAGAAGTGCGCCCGCGTCAGCACCGCTGCATTTGCAGGCTCGCGCATCCGCCTTTCATTGCCCCGCTTCTCGTTCTGCGCCGCCACCACCTTCGAATGCACGGCATTCAGTTGCGCCGCGGCCACGTCCAGCTTCTTCTGCAGCACATGCGTCACCAACAGGGCCGCAAGCCCAAGCACAACCAGCGCAGCCATGAAGATCCGCAGGCGCAGAAAAAGTGGCCGAAGTTCAACAAACGGCCGCGTAGCGAGATTGACATTAATCCGCATCAGCCTCGCAGCGCCCCCACCACGCCAGAGAGCCACGCTCGCGGCGCCAACGCGCTCACCGCCTCCGGCAACAGCGCTCCGGTCTCCACCAGCTCGCGCACCCGCAGCCCATTGTCGTCTCCTACGCCCGACGTCTTCAGAATCCGTGCCAGCGCCTCCGCCCCCAGCGACCCCGCACTCAACACCTCCGTCGGCGCAATCGCCAACGTGTCCTCAAAGTACGCCGCCGCCACGCTCACCGCCTGCGCAATCTCCGCCGAAAGCGGCACCGGCTGCAAGTCGGACGCACCCACAGGCTCGCCTCCCCCTGCATACACGCCCGGCACCTTCATTCCCGTGATGCCGCCCACATCCTGTACTGCTGCTTCATCGTTCACCTGGTCGGTATACGGATCGCGCCCATGCTCCGGAAGCGGCTGCTGCGCGGCCCACTCCCCCGCCGTCTCATGCGAATCCACCAGCGGCAATCCATCCGCCGGCAGCATCGCAACCCCATCACGCTCCTGCAGGTCCACGCTGCGGTGCAGCAGCAGAATCCCGCCACGCACAATCGCCGCAGTCACCCCAACCGGATTCGCGTTCACCAGCAGCGCAGGCTCCGCATCATCCACAACCGCCAGGCAGGCAAGGGTGCTCGGCAGCACCGACCCCGGCTCAAACCCAGCCTCCCGCGCCACCGTCTCGTACTCGCTCAGCACGTCCCGCGGAATCGCCACAGCCAGCACCCGCACCACGCTCTTGCTTGTGCTCATCGTCTGGTAGCTCACCATCGCATCATCCGAATCAAACGGCAGCAGCTTCTTCAAACGAAAGCGCACCAGCGGCAGTGCCTCGGACTCTCGCGCGGGTAGCGCCTCAAAATCCAGCAACAGCACGCGCACCGCGGAGTCAGGAATCACCAACGTAAGATTCGCATCCCGCGCATTGGCCCGTTCGCCAACCTGCTCCAACGCGCTCCGCATCGCCGCCACCACGGCCACGCGGTCCACCACATTGCCCGGCTTCAAACTAGGAGCCACCGCACCTTCCGCCAGCACCACTCGCGCCACCGCCGAGAGCGGCGACCCAGCCTCCGCCGAGCGCGCTGCAACCACGCCCTGCGGCATAATCTCGCAGGCCACACGCGGGCGGGTTCCGGAAGCTTTGGGAAGTAGGTTCATCGAGCTCTAACTAGAGTACCCTGCGACAGTTGAGGATGGCAGTGCTGAATTGTTGGACGTTCTATCCATCGCACCGTTTAGCCAAATCCGTACGATCTTGCCCCTACCGTCCCTGCTCAATAAACGTCACCTTATTAATCTCGCGCAGCGTCGTAATCCCTTCCCGCACCCGCTCCAAAGCCGAGTCCCGCAGGAACGACATCCCCTTATCCCGAGCCTTCTTCCGAATCTCCGACCCCGGCCGCTTCTCCAGCAGCATCTCTCGAATCTCATCGTCCAGCTCCAGCAGTTCATGAATGGCCGAGCGCCCCCGATACCCCGTTCCACCGCACTCAATGCACCCCGGCCCCTCCTTGAACACCACATCCCTCCACTCCGCCGGATTCAGCCCATTCAACTCCAGCTCTGCATCCGAATAGTGCACATCC
>JBAVDD010000035.1:0-7217 GCA_049587035.1 Acidobacteriaceae bacterium
CACGATCGCCGCCACCAGGCTCCCCACCCAGAACGCCCATCCATGTTGCGGCAGCAACTGCAACCACGCAAACCAGCAGAGCACCGCCATAGCCGTCATCGACCGCAGCCCGACCGTAATACCCAACAGCACAAACCAAAGAATCAAAACCAGGTCCTCTGCCTTCTCGACACTCTACCCTCTACACTCTGTCTTAGTGCTTCTCCACCAGCGCCTCTCCCAGAGCATGCAGTCCTTCCTCATTGCCCGGGCGCGTATAGAACATATGCCCGCCAGGAAACTCATGCACGCTCACCTGATCTTCCAGCTTTACCGGCAACTCATTCTGCGTCAGCAGCGATCCCATGAACGGGCACGACAGGTCGTTCCATCCATGCACAATCACCACACTCATCTTCGGGTCCGCGGCCACGGCCTCGCGCAGGTCTTCCACCGCGCCCTCGCGCAGCGCCGGCCCTGAACGGTCCCACTGGCTGCCCACAATGTACGACAGCGCGTAGTACTCCGCATCCGTCTTCCATCCCACCGTGTTCGTAATGAAGTTCACCATCGCCGTAGTCGTCGGAGCAATAATGCTCTCCAGGATCGGATCGCTCGACTGCTGATACGGCGAGTAAGGGAACGGATCCGGCAGCGTCACATTCGAGTCATACACCGACCCGATCTCACCCTTCTCCCGATGCACCTCGCGCAGAAACGCGCCCGTCTCCAGCCGTCCACCCGAGTACTTCACAAACTCCGGATCCAGCCCCGTCATCTCCGTAACCTTCGCAATCATCGCGTCCGTAGCCGCCTGATCCTTCGGTCCTTTAATCAGCGCCGACGCATAATCTCCCTCGTCATACGCAATCACATCCTGCATCGCGGCAGGCGTCAGCTTGCCTTCATTCTCCAAATGCGCGGCAGTAATCGAAGGCAGCGTAATCATCCACGGCACCGGCGACAGGTTCCCATCCCCAAACGACGGATTCAGGTACGGGCTCACCAGCACAATCCCATTCATCGCCACGCCAATCTGTGACTGCAGATAGTGCGTCATCCGCGGCACCCGATACCCGCCATAGCTCTCGCCAATCAGGTACTTCTTGTCCAGCATCCGGTCGTTCTTCACCAGCCACTTGTAGATCACCAGCGACAGATACTGAATATCCGGCGTCGGCGAATAAAACAACTTCTTCGTCTGCGCCTCATCCACCAGCGACTTCGAGAACCCCGTCCCGATCGGGTCAATAAACACCTCATCGGTAAAGTCCAGCCAGGTCCCCGGATTATCCGTCAGCGTAGCCGGATCGCTGGCCGAATCGCCCTTATTCGCAAACACAATATGCTTCGGCCCAATCGCGCCCAGGTTCAAATACACGCTCGAAGCCCCCGGCCCGCCATTCACCGCAAACAACACCGGCCGGTCCGGCGCATCCTTCTCATGGTCCAACGTATACGCCGTATACATCACATCGCCCGTAGGCTTGCCCTTGTCATCGGTCAGCCGGATCGTCCCCACCGTAGCCGTATAGTGCAGCGTCTTCCCATGTACCGTAATCGTCTGGGCAACAGACTTATCGGCGGGCAACTCTTCCGTCTTAACCTCAGCCGGCGTCATCGGCTTGGCCGCATCCGCAGCAGGAGCCTTTTCAGGCGGTCCCTCATGCCGCCGCTGTCCAACCGCGGTAACCGTCAACAAGGCAGGAAGACTCAGAAGAAGGAGCGCTGGAGAAAAACGTCGCATAGTCATAGCCAATACTGTACCCTGCAACTCTATAATCCATCCATATCGGATCCGTCAGCCGACCTATAACCGAACATGCGAGTCCCTCATCCCACCCTCGCTGCCCACACCCTCAGTATCACCCTCCTGCTCGCCCTGCCCCTGCTCTGCCCAACCCTCCGCGCCCAAGCCACCCCACAATCCACCCCGACCCCAACCGCCACTCCAACCGCCACTCCAACCGCCACTCCAACCGCCACTACCCCAAACGAGCCTCAGCCTTTAACCCCCGCCGTCCGCGCAGGACTGACCATCTATATGTTAAACGGCAAAACCGGCAAGCCCATCCACAACAACACCCTCCGCGCCGAGTTCCGCGGCAGCCCTCTAAAGCTCACCATCCCCATCGACAAACAAGGCATCGGCCATCTCGACCTCCCACCCGGCGCCACCGCCGTCTCCCTCATCGCCGCCCCCCGCAAAGACCACCCCGACCAACCCGCCTACACCGTCTGCGGCCCCTTCGGCCAGTTCCTCCCCATCGCCGACCTCCTAACCCAAGGCTACGTCCCCCAGAACGCCTGCAGCGACAACCTCCACCTAACCCCCCACCCCGGCGAAGTCTACTACCTGATAGAACCCCTACCCTGGTACCACCCCGCCACCGAATAAAGATCCCTTCCAACCCACCGATACCAATACTCCGTCATTCCGAGCGAAGCGAAGAACCAGCTTCCAGCTCGCGCAGCGAGCGCCCGTTCTTCCCTACCCTCTAAGAGCGAGCAGCCGCCAACCTCTTAAACGCCCCCCAAACAAACGACCCCAGATACCACCCATCCAAATACTTGTAAGGCGACTCCCCCGTCGTATAGTGCCCACAAGGCAAAACCTTCGCCACATAATCCACGCCATGCCTATCAAAGTTCGCAAGCACCTCACGCGAGTACTTCACCACAAACGTAAGATCATAAGGCGCATAAACCACCAGCGTCCGCCGCGGCAAATCCCCCTCCCAACGAGCCGCGCCCGCAGCCGCAAACTCCTCCATAAAACTCATCGGGCTAACCCCCGCAAACATCTCGCGAGTCTCATCCTGCGTAAGCCCCGCATGCTCAAACGCAGCCTTCACATGCCGAGTACTCTGCCCCGTCCACACCACATCCCCAAACTGCGTACTAGCATGATTGAACGCACAAACCCGCAGCCGCGAATCCATCGCCGCAGCAATAAATCCATAAGCACTCCCCAGGCTGGTTCCCAACACCCCCACCTGCTCATACCCCTGCGACTCCAGCCAATCCACGCAGCTCCGAATATCCACCACCGCCTGCCGGCAAGCAGCAATCGTGCGCCCCACATTCGCACTAACCGCATAGTCACTACGCTCCAACTCCGCCGGCCGCCGCACATCATGGTAAGGCTTCGACAACCGCAAGCAGGAGATCCCAAACCAATTGAACATCTCACAAAGCGCATTATGCGAAAACGCATCCGCATTCCACTGCGGCATAACAATCATCGCCTGCTTCGGCCGCCGCTCCCCGCCTTCTCTACCCTCTACACTCTTCTCTCTACTCTCTGCCTCATACCACCGAGCATTCACCACATCATTCTCGGGATACCCCGACCCCACCCCCGAAGTAAACCTCAAGAAAGGCTCCTTCCGAAGCTCTCCAACCTCAGCCCGACGCTTCCACTCCCGCTCCTGCTCCAGCGTCTCGGGCCGAACATTCGTCGGATAAAGCGCCGGAAAGTGCATCTCCACGCGAAAATCCGTCGGCGTCGTATAGCTATAGAACCTCTGCGGATCAGCAACAATCCGCCGATTCAACTCAATCATCGCCTCCAGTCCATCCCGTCCCGATCCATCCCCCGCCACGCGAAGCCCCTCGCCGTCCGCGCAGGACTCGGCCAGGTAATCAAACCCCCACTCCAAAGGCCGCTCCACGCGGTTCTCATCCCGAGTAGTAAGTGCCGTCTCCCACGCATACATCCACTTCGCATAAAGCCCAGCAAGCATCCATCCAGTCTACCGTCCCCCACCACCCTCCCATCCCTCCCAACGGGAGGGCCAGGCAAAGCCCCAAAAAGGCGTGCAAACGCCCGCCCCGCGCGCAGCGGGCCCGTCCGGCAGGACAATCACCCAACCTACCCAAAAATAACCCTTGACAAAAATATACTGTTATAGTCAACTACAACAGTATTGAACAGCAGCACCAGCCACCCCCAAAGGAGAGAGCCGCCATGAAACCCCTTCGCAGCTTCGTCAAAAGACTCTTCCCCTACCTCCCAGCTCTCCTCCTGGTTCTAATCACCGTAGCAGTCTTCACCTAAACCCCAACCACCTAACCCCGCACCCCCTGGAACCCCCGATGGATCTCGAATGGAATGACAGCCAACCAATCTACCGCCAGCTTCGCGGCCGGGTCGTCGACATGATCCTCGACGGCCTCCTCAAAGAAGGCGACCCCCTCCCCTCGGTGCGCAACGTAGCCGCCGAAAACCGCGTCAACCCGCTAACCGTCCTAAAGGGCTACCAGCAGTTGGTCGACGAAGGCCTGGTAGAAACCCGCCGTGGCCGCGGCATGTTCATCAACAACGGAGCCCGCGACACCCTCCTCCACGCCGAGCGCCAGAAGTTCCTCGCCGAAGAGTGGCCGCGCCTCTATGCTACGATCCAGCGCCTGGGCTTAAACGCTACAGACCTCATCAACAACCCCACCTCCAACGGAAAGGAGCGCTAGCCATGAACCCAGTCATCGAAGCCCACGGCCTCCACAAGTCCTACGGCCACTCCATCGCGCTCAACAGCATCGACCTCAATGTAGCCTCCGGCCGCATCCTGGGCCTCATCGGCCCCAACGGCGCAGGCAAGACCACGGTCCTCAACGCGATCCTAGGCTTAACCTCCTACCAGGGCTCACTCAACGTCCTCGGCCGCAACCCCTGGACCCAGCGCAACGACCTCATGTGCGACGTAGCCTTCGTAGCCGACGTAGCCGTTCTCCCTCGCTGGATGCGCGTCTCCGACGCCATCGACTTCGTAGCCGGCATCCACCCCCGCTTCAACCGCGCCAAAGCCGAAGCCCATCTGGCACGCACCACCATCAAGCGCACCAGCAAAGTCCGCGAGCTCTCGAAAGGCATGGTAGCGCAGCTTCATCTCGCGCTGGTCCTGGCCATCGACGCCAAGCTCTTAGTCCTCGACGAGCCCACGCTGGGCCTCGACATCCTCTTCCGCAAGCAGTTCTACGACACCCTCCTCAACGACTACTTCGACCACCACCGCACCATCCTCGTCACCACCCACCAGATCGACGAAATTCAAGACGTCCTAACTGACGTCCTCTTCATCGACAAAGGCAACCTGGTCTTCGGCAGCAGCATGGAAGACTTCGACGCCCGCTACCTCGAAGTCATGGTCTCCCCCGCCAACCTCCCCGCCGCCCGAGCCCTGCGCCCAATTCAGGAGCGCACCGTCTTCGGCCGCACCATCCTGCTCTTCAACAACGTCCCCCGCGAGCAACTCACCCCGCTCGGCGACGTCCGCACCCCCAGCATCGCCGACGTCTTCGTCGCCTTCATCGGCAACCCCAACAACCAGATGCCGCCCATCACCCAGCCTTCCACTCCCTACGCCAGCTCGAATCAAGGAGCCGCCCAATGACCCCCGAAACCAACACCCTCTCATCAGCTCTCCCCAACGACGCCGCCCAAACCGCCGCTCCCTCCCGCAGCATCAACGAGCTCCAGCGCCTCTTCTGGTCCATCCGCCGCGAGTTCTGGGAGAACCGCTCCATCTACATCGCGCCCCTGGCCGTAGCCGCGCTCATCGTCCTGGCCTTTCTCTACGCCGCAATTAGAACGCCCATCGTCAACGTCCAGGTGCAAACCCCCACGGGCGATATGGTGATGCACCGCATGCCGCCCATAGTCCCCTATGAGATCGCCGCCACCCTCATCATGGGAACCACCTTCCTCGTCGCCGTCTTCTACTGCCTCGACGCACTCTACAGCGAACGCCGCGATCGCAGCATCCTCTTCTGGAAGTCGCTCCCACTCTCCGACCTCACTACCGTTCTGTCCAAGACCATCATCCCCATCGTCATTCTTCCCGCCATCGCCTTCGTCGTCGTCATCGTCACCCAGAGCCTCATGCTGCTCATCAGCGTTCTAACCCTGCATGCCCGAGGCCTCAGCGGCACAACGCATCTCCCCCTCCTCAAGACGGCACTCGTACTCCTCTACCACCTCATCACCATGCAAGCCCTCTGGTACGCACCCATCTACGGCTGGCTCCTTCTGGTCTCCGCATGGGCTCGCCGAGCACCACTTCTCTGGGCCGTCCTCCCACCCGTAGCTCTCGGCGTCCTCGAAGGCATCGCCCTGCACTCCAACCACATCTTCGAGATCCTCCGTTACCGCATCAGCGGCCCGCAGGACACCGCCTTCACCGGAAGCCACATGTCCATCACCCTGGCCCAAATCAACCCGGCCCACTTCCTGGCCACTCCCGGCCTCTGGACCGGCCTGGTCCTCGCCCTGGTCTTCATCGCCGCAGCCATCCAGCTCCGCCACTACCGCAACCCCATCTAACCCACCACCAAACCCAAACCCACACCAACCGGGTGCCCCATTCATGCGCAGCACTTGGCGCATGAGTGGGCGGCCCATACCGCCCGGGGTTACGACACCTCTACGCCGAGCGGTATAAACCCGTGTGCAAGGTACCCCAACCCCACCCACACCCTGTATCCTGAGCGAAGCCGAAGGACCCCAACCCACCCACACCCTCCAACTCTTTCCAACCACCAACACAGAGACCATCGGGCCCCACCACCACGGAGGCACTTATGAACCGTCTCATATCCCTTCAAATCACCCTTGGCATCGTAGGAGTCCTCTTCGTAGCTCTCGCCTACGCCCTCCTGATCATGTTCCGCCCCGAACCAGCCCTGGCCATGATGCTGAGCCTTTACGTAACCCTCGGCGTCTTCCTCCTGCTCGCCATCCGCAACCCCTACGCGCACCGCAGCCTCATCGCGTTCACCGCCTGGTCGAGCCTCGCTCACGCCGCCGTCATGGGCGCGCAAGCCGCCCTCCACCTAATCGCCCACAGCGAAATGATCGGCGTCTACGTCCTCATCGTCATAGCCGTCGCTCTCCTCGCATTAGCCCCGGCCAAACCCTCCGCACAGCCCGCCTAGCGCCTCTCGAAATCTTTCCCTCTCCGGCATCCTCTCGCGTAGCATGGGCAGAACCACTGCACCCAAGCCATATCAAGCCCCTGCAAGCCGGAGCCCCAACCATGCTCGACGTCTACCCACCCGAACACACCCCGCACACCTGGCGCGACTTCTTCATCCACATCGCCACCATCACGGTGGGCCTCGTCATCGCCATCGGCCTGGAGCAAACCGTCGAGTACTTCCATCACCTCCACCAGCGCCACCACTTGGAAGAGACCCTGCGCGGCGAGCTTCGTACCGATCTTGATCACGACGCCGTCGAC
>JBAVDD010000036.1:0-6995 GCA_049587035.1 Acidobacteriaceae bacterium
CGGCGTGCTTCATAGCGGCGAGGCCTTCTTCTCCGCGGCCCATGCCGAGAAGGGCGTAACCGTAGTACTGGTAGGCGACGGCGTAGTTGGGGTCGATGGCGGTGGTGGCTTTGAACTCGCGCTCGGCGGCGGCCCAGTCCCAGTCGTAGTCGGTGTAGATGGAGAGCAGAGCTACGTGGGCTTCGGCGAGGGAGTTGTCGAGCGAGAGGGCTTTGAAGGCGGCGACCTTGGCGCGTGGGTAGGCTTGAGCGGGCGGAGCGAATTGATAGAAGCCCTGGAGCTGGTAGCAGCTGGCGAGTGCGGCGTAGGCGCGGGCGTAGTTGGGGTCGATGAGGATGGCCTGGTTGAGGAGGTCGATGGCCCTGGCGAGGGAGCTTTCGGTGCGGGTGCTGGCGAAGAACTCGGCCTTCATGTAGTCGCTGTAGGCTTCGGGGTGGATGGTGTCGGGAGCGTAGCTGGACTTGATGGGGCTGGTGCCTAACTGCGGAAGGAGAGCGCTGGAGACCTGCTGGGCGATGGTGGCTTCGGTGGCGAAGATGTTGGTGTCGTCGGTGTTGAAAGTGCCAGACCAGAGGTTGGCGCCGGTGACGCCGTCGATGAGATGGACGTTTATGACGAGCTTGTCGAGGGAGCGATGGAGATCGCCCTGGACGAGGGCCTGGACGCGGAGTTTGCTGCCGGCAGAGGCGGCGTTGGGATGGGGGCCGAGGATGGAACGGACGGTGGTGGAGGAACGAACGGTGAGCTGGCCGGTGGTGCTGAGCTTGTCGGCGACGGCGTCGGCGAGGCCCATGCCGAGGTATTGGTCCTGCTTCTGGTTTGTGCTGGCGGAAAAGGGGAGGACCGCTACGGAGTGGATGGGCGCTAGGGTTGAGGCGCTCGCGGGGTTGGCTGAGCCGACGTGGTGAAGGTGTATGCGCAGAAGGATGAGCGATGCGATCACTGCCGCGGCGATGACGACAGATGAGAGGAGACGTGGTGTTAGCCAGCGGGGCGCGCGTTTGTCTGGTTGCGGTGGGGGTGGAGATTCGAGAGCGTTGGAGGAGGGTGGATCGTTCGGGGTGGAGGGGGTGTTGCCGGTGGATTCGCCGTAGGGGCCGACGTAGCGGTAGCCGAGGCCCCAGCGGGTTTCGATGAAGACGGAGCTGTCACGGGTTTCGCCGAAGGCTTTGCGGATGCTGCCGACGGCTTTGCTGAGACTCTGGTCGTAGACGTCGCGGCCGTCCCAAAACTGGTCGAGCAGCTCCTTGCGGAGGATCATGCGGTGACGGTTTTCGATGAGGTAGCACAGGACGAGATAGGGTTTGCGCTGGAGCGCGACGGTGCGCGAACCGGTAATGAGCAGCTGCTTCTCGGGATCCAGGCGAGCAGAACCTAAGACAAACATTTGTGGGGACCTGGGCTCTCTGGCGAGAGTATAGCTGGAATCGCGCGGGGGAATATATCGGGAAGGTTGAGCGCTGCCGAATTTATTCGCAATTAGGTCGGAATCAGGTGAGGATTTCCGGCCTGTGCGCGCCTAGGCTGCGTGCATACGAACAGAGCTGCCTAGTTTAGTTGCGCAGAGAACGTAACTTCTGGGTGGTCCTAGATGTAGAACGATCGCGATGGAGGACATGCTTTATGTTGCACTCGAAGTCTCCCGGCTTTTCCCTACTTGCATGTGCAGGACTTGCAGGTGGCTTGCTTCTGGCTTCCAGCACCGCGATGCGCGCGGACTCTCCGCTGGATTACACGTTTTTGGGTGTGGCGTCGGGATCGATTGCTGGACCGACGGCACTGAGCAGCTCCACCTTCAGTAACCAGGATTTCAGTATCAGTTTCATTGAAGACCCGGCTAACGTAACTGGGTCGGCTGGTTACTATCTGCAGAGTTCGATCAGCGGGACGTTCGCCGAGGGCAGTACCTCTGAGACGATTGCGGACGCGTACCTCGAGGTGAATGGGAACCCGAACACAGGGTCGGGCGTGTACGAGAGCGTGAATTTGTTTGATAGCACGTTCGCGACCGACATGCAGATCATCTACGACCCGGCGCTGCTGGATTACGAACTGATGACGACGCTGGCTCCGACGGGAAGCGTGACCGGGCAGACGATCGGGAATTATTCCGGAGTGGGCTACTCGCTTTCGAACGGGGGCACGCTGGATATCACGAACTTGAGCTCGCTGAATTTTTCGGTGACGGATGTACCTACGCCGACGCCGGAGCCGGGAACGCTGGTGCTGCTGGCGCTGGGGCTGGGTGCGGTGGTGGCGATGCGGCGACGCCTCTGCTGGTGAAGGCCGTTGAAAACGATAGAGCGAGGATGGAGTGGCTATGACTGCTAATGTGCGCGTGCGTCGGTTGATGGGGTGGAAGAGGGTTGGGTGCGGCGTTGTGGTGTTGCTGCTGGCGGGCTGGTCGCCAGCGCACGCGCAGACGAAGGCGGCGGTGAAGCACGGCGCGGCGAAGCCGATGCTCATGGGCACAGACGGTTCGATGACCGGGACCGCGAACTTTCAAGGGAACATGACAACGATGTCTGCGCCTGGCGGTGACGTGGTGAGCCTGTTCCGCCAGCCGAATTGTTCGCTAACCTTTGCCGACACCAACTACTCGCTGCAAACAGGGAGCAACGACTCGCTGAGTGGGACCATTGAAGACGGCTATGAGCTTGTGCTGCACACCGAGGCTGGGCTCACGACGAAGCCGGATGTCTTTGCGTCTGGATGTGTCCCGCCCACTACCGGCTTCGGTTCAGCGCCGATTGTTTATGTAGGTGCGACTACTTCGGCGGTGAGCGTGGTGGCTGGGATTGGGTATGACTCGATCGCGATGGGCAACGGTCTCTATATTGGGACGAGCACACTGTCCACTGGCTCCGATCTTCCAACCGGCAATGTCTCTACTAACTACGCTTTGAGCGTCTTCGGTTTGTCGACAGCAAATGTACTTACCACGGCAGACCTGAATAAAGATGGCAACAACGACCTGGTGGTGAGTAACAGCGTGCTGACGACGAGCGGGAGCGTGTCGGTGCTTTTGGGGAAGGACGATGGCACGTTTCAGGATGCAGTGTCGTATCCGACTGTAGGAGCTGGGACCGTTGCTGCGGTGATCGATGATGTGAATGGAGATGGAAAGCTCGACATTGTTACGGTTTCGAGTGCGATGGGGGCGAGTGGTGGGGTGACACAGCAGATATCCGTGCTGCTGGGGAAGGGGGATGGGACGTTTGGAGCGGCGCAGAGTTTTAATGTGCCGGCGCTACCGGGGAATGCTGTTGAGTATTCGACGCCGATTGTGAACCTGATTACGGCGGACCTGCGCGGCGATGGCAAGAAGGACTTGATTGCATCCAACGGCGAGGTGTTTCTGGGCAATGGAGACGGGACGTTCACGGCTCTGGCCACGCCGGCGTTCCCTTATACGACCGATTCCATGTCGGCGACGGGGCCTTATCTTGCCAGCGGCGATTTGAATAAGGATGGCAAGCTAGACCTGGTGGTGGGCGATGGATCGGCCATCTCGACGTACCTGGGGAAAGGCGATGGAACGTTTACGGTGGGGTCCAGCTATGCTTCGATTGCCAATGACGGCGAGGTGACAGTTTCGGATCTGGATGGCGACGGCAACCCGGATATCTATACGGGGATTGCGAATGGTGGCGCGTACTCGGGAGATGAGGATGCTCCGAATTTGTCGTATGCGCTGATGGGATATGGCAATGGAACGATGGCGGGAGCGTCGGAGGTCCCGAGCGGGGGCGCGTATAACGGCACGAATCTAGGTGACGTGAACGGCGACGGGATTCCCGACCTGATTACAAATGGCACGGTAAATCAGCAGACCGCGGCGTTTAGCGTGCAACTCAACAACGGTAAGGGTGGGTTTACTACCGCTGCGACGGTGAGCGCGCCGGTGAGCTTTATGCTGAACGGCAACACGTTTACCAATGCGAGCACGACGGTCGCGACCACGTACGCGGTGGCGGACATCAATGGGGACGGCAAGGCCGATCTGGTGTGGGTGGACAACGAGCTGAATGAAACTACAAACGGCAACCTCAACACGGATCCGTATGCGGTTTACTTCACGGCGATCTCGAATGGCGATGGGACGTTCCAGACGCCAGTGGCGCATGCGTTTCCGCAGATTGCGGCTGCGTCGGGATTTGACATCAGACTGACGGTCACGGGGCTTGAGATTGCGGACTTCAATCACGATGGTAATAACGACCTGATTTTTACGTATAACGAGACGGGCGGCGGGCCGGGCGTGACCAACGCCTATAACCAGGGGCTGGCGGTGTTGCTGGGCACGGGCGGTGGGAGCTTCAGCACTACTGCGGTGCTGACTCCGACGTATGGCAGCAATACGGCGCCGACTACATCGTTGGTGCCGGAGGTGCTGGGCACTCCGGACCTGAACAATGACAACAAGCCGGACCTGGTGGTGAACAACTCGACTTTCTCGGTTGCGACGGGCTCGGTGAGCGAGGTGGAGACCTTCATCGGTAAAGGGGATGGGACGTTCAAGGCGCCGGTGGCGATTGTGTCGGCGAACCAGTATGGGATTCCGGTGCTGGAGGACTTCAACAAAGATGGCAAGCTGGACATCGCGTTTATAGCGGAGACGAATGCGAGCCAGGGTGAGCTGGTGACGGCGCTGGGCAATGGCGACGGCACGTTTGCGACTCCGGCGGTGATGAACCTGACGGGCGGCGATGCGGTGCGCAGCGACGCGCTGGCCGCGGCTGACTTTGACGGCGACGGGCACGTAGACCTGGCGATGTTCGACAACAGCGACTACAGCGGCATTTTTTACGGGAAGGGCGACGGGACGTTCACTTCGGTTCCGGGTAGCGGGTACGTGGTGCCGAAGGATCTGATCAACCTTGCGGCTACGAACGGAGAACCGGCGATTGCGGTGGACTTGAACGGAGATGGGAAGCCGGACATTCTGGCGGGCCCAACGGTGCTGCTGAACACGTACGGGCAGACGACGACGCTGGTGGGATCGACGACAGGGCTTAGTGCTTCGGCTTCTGCGATTAAGGTTGGCGCGAGCGTGAAGTTTACGGCGACGGTGATGGGCGCCTCGGGCAGCACGGGAACGCCGACCGGAACGGTGACGTTCTATGACGGAACGACGATGCTGGGAACGGGGACACTGGCGACGGGGGCGGCGACGTATACGACAACGGGGCTGCCGGTTGGGTCGGACAGCATTACGGCGACGTATGGAGGCGATGCGAACTTCAGTGGGAGTACGTCGAGTGCGGTAGTTGTGGCGGTATCTGCGGCGACGACGCCGATTGGGACCAGCACGGCGCTGAGTGCGTCGGCTAGCTCTGCCGTGAGCGGTACGACGATTACGTTCACGGCTACGGTAAAGCAGGCTTCGGGGACGACGGTGCCGGGAGGGTCGGTGACGTTCCTTGATGGGACGACAACGTTGGGTACGGGCTCGCTGAACGGATTGGGAGTGGCGACGTACGCTGCGAGTACGCTGGCCGTAGGGACGCACTCGATTACGGCGACGTATGGAGGCGCGACAGGGTTTACGGGGTCGACGTCGACGGCCGTGTCCGTGTCGATTACGGCAGCCGTTACGCCGAGTTATGCGCTTTCGATCTCTCCGGGCAGCGGTAGTGTGGCGGCCGGGAGTGGGACGAGTGCGACGATTTCTGTGACACCGGCTGGAGGGTTTAGCGCGGCGGTGAGTTTGGCGTGCACCGGCGCTCCGGCAAATGCTACGTGCAGCGCGAGTCCAACGTCGGTGACGCCGAATGGAAGCACAGCTTCGACGGCTACGCTGATGATTGAGACCAGTGTCGCGGTGATGGCCGCGAATCGCAGTTCCCTTCCCGGCGAGCGTGGACAACCGGGGGTGCTGCTGAGTGGAGCGGCGTTGCTGGGTTGGACACTGCTGCGCAGGCGGCGGAGAAACTGGTGGTGGGCGCAGCTGGGAATGGCCCTGGTGCTGGTGGCCGCGGGCGCGGTGACGGGCTGCGGCGGTTCAGGGAGCGGCGCGAACAAGACGCCAGCGGGGACGTACAGCCTTACCGTGACCGGGACGTCGGGCACGACGACAGAGACTGCTAGTTATAGCCTTACGGTGAAGTAGGCTGGGCGGAGGCGAGTTTGCCCTTTCGAGTCCATGGGGGTACAGGGTACACTCCACAGGAGGATGGGTGGGGCTGATGGATTCGACGACAAAACGAAGCAGCATGACGCTGGAGTCGGAGCTAACGAGCGTGGATGTGGTGGAGGCGCGGGCCGAGCAGATGGCGCGTGAGGCTGGGTTCGATGAGGACACGGCGTGCCAGATTGCGATGGTGACGCGGGAGGCGACCATCAACGCGGTTCTGCATGGGAACAAGCGGGATCCGGACAAGAAGGTGCGGGCCAGTTTTGAGCTGACCGACGCGGCGCTGAAGATTCGGGTGGCCGATGAGGGGGCGGGGCTGGATCCGGATACGGTGCCTGATCCGCGGGAGCCGGAGAATCTGCTGCGCAGTTCGGGGCGGGGGATATTCCTGATGCGGGCCATCATGGATGAGGTACACTTTCACCAGTTGAAGCCCGGAACCGAGATAGAGATGGTCAAGCACCGAGTGAAATCAAACACCGAGTGAAGAAGGAGTTAGAGGCATGAGCATGAAGTTGACGACCCGGGAAGTGAGCGGGGTGACGATTGTGGATTTGAGTGGGAAGATCACGCTGGGCGAGGGCGGAATGACGCTGCGCGACGAGGTGCGGAAGCTGCTGGCCAAGGGATCGAAGAAGATTGTGCTGAACCTGGGCGAGGTGACCTACATTGACAGCTCCGGGCTGGGCGAGCTGGTGAGCGCGTACACGGCGGTGAAGAACGCCGGCGGCGAGCTCAAGCTGCTCAACCTGACCAGCAAGGTGCGCGACCTGTTGGTCATCACCAAGCTGGTCACTGTGTTCGACGTCAAGGACGATGAGGCCTCCGCGGTCTCCTCCTTCGCGTAAACGCGCTGCGA
>JBAVDD010000037.1:0-4033 GCA_049587035.1 Acidobacteriaceae bacterium
GCCCAACACCTCCGGCCAATTCCCGGCGAGCTCCACCGGCGGCCAATCCCCCGCCACGCCGCCCCTCAGCATCACCCCCGGCCCGTACACCAACACCCGCGCCTCTCTCCAGGCCTACACCACACCCGACTGGTTCGCCGACGCCAAGTTCGGCATCTGGGCCCACTGGGGTCCCCAATCCGCCGTCGGCGACGGCGACTGGTACGCCCGCAACATGTACATCGAAGGCTCCGACCAGTACGAGTACCACCGCAAGCGCTTCGGCCCCCAATCCAAAGTCGGCTACAAAGACCTCGTCCACCTCTTCACCGCCGACCAGTGGGATCCCGAGCACCTCATGGATCTCTACCAAAAAGCCGGCGCAAAGTACTTCTTCTCCATGGGCGTCCATCACGACGGCTACGATCTCTGGAACTCCAAGTACCAACCCCGCTGGAACTCAGTCTCCTCAGGCCCGCGCAAAGACATCGTTGGTATCTGGGCCGCCGCCGCCCGCAAGCGCGGCCTCCGCTTCGGCGTATCCGAGCACCTCTCCAACGCCTTCGACTGGTTCGCCCCCTCGCACCTCGCCGACACCAAAGGCCCCTACGTCAACGTCCCCTACGACGGCCAGAACCCCGCCTTCGCCGACCTCTACCACTCCTACGCCGACATGCCCGCCAACTTCGCCCACACCATCATGCCCGACCCCATGGGCCGCACCGCACCCGACTGGTGGAAGCTCCAGTACTTCAACCGCGTCAAAGACCTCCTCGACCAGCACCAGCCCGACCTCCTCTACACCGACGGCGGCATCTCCTTCGAGCAGTACGGCATCTCCACCGTAGCCGAGCTCTACAACGTAGGCCCCTACTCCTATCAGGGCAAATCCGAAGCCATCTACTTCAGCAAAACTCCCACCGACTGCCCCGACGGTACCTCCTGCGTCATCGACCACGAGCGCAGCGTCCTCAACCAGATCGATCCCCACCCCTGGCAAACCGACACCTGCATCGGCGACTGGCACTATAAGCTAGGCGAGCACTACAAGACCCCTAAAAAAGTCATCGACATGCTGGTCGACATCGTCAGCAAAAACGGCAACCTTCTCCTCAACATCCCCCTCCCCGCCTCCGGCATGCCCGACCCCGAAGAGCTCCGCATCCTCGCCGCCATCACCGAGTGGACCGCCCAGAACGGCGAAGCCATCTTCTCCACCCGCCCCTGGAAGATCAACGGCGAAGGCCCCGCCATGCACGCCGTAATTGCGAAACCCAAACCCGGCTTCGACCCCAACGAAGGCCGCCAACCCGACCTCACCGCCGAAGACATCCGTTTCACCACCAAAGGCAAAACCCTCTACGCCCTGGCCATGGGCTGGCCCACAGGCAAACTCACCATCGCGTCCCTCGCAACCAACAGCCCACAAGACCCCGGCAAAGCCGTAGACGTCCGCCTACTCGGCCGCGACGAACCCCTCCGCTTCACCCAGGACACCACCGGTCTACGAGTAACCCTCCCCACAACACCCACGCCAGCCTCCAACCTAGGCATAGCCCTCCGCATCAACTTCGCCTAGTCACCAAAAGCTCCTCTCTGTCGTGGCTTTGCCTTTGTGGTTTGTCATCCCGCAGGGACCTGCCGTTGCCTTTGCAGTTGCTGTTGCACTTGCTGTTGCACTTGCCGTTGCAGTTGCTGTTGCAGTTGCTGTTGCTGTCGCGGTTGCGGTTGCTGTTGCTGTTGCTGTTGCTGTTGCTCGTTTTACGCCGTCATCCTGAGTGAAGCAAAGGACCCCTGTAGTTGCTTTTGCTCTTGTCGTTGCTCTTGCTCTTGTCGTTGCTCTTGCTCTTCTTCAGACAATTTCTAAAAGAAATTGTCATTCCGAGCGAAGCGAGGAACCTGCTTCTCGCTCCCGCAGCGAGCGCCCGTTCTTGCACTTTGACGCCCCCACCAACCCTTGCTACCCTCATCCCACAATGGACCCGATGAGCCCCGCCCAACAGCAATCTCTCGCCACAACCATCTGCATCATCGGCGGAGGCCCTGCCGGCATCATGCTCGGCTTCCTCCTAGCCCGTGCCGGCATCCAGGTCACGGTCCTCGAAAAGCACACCGACTTCTTCCGCGACTTCCGCGGCGACACCATCCACCCCTCCACCCTCGAACTCCTCCACGAGCTAGGCCTCCTGGAAAAATTCCTCGCCCTCCCCCACTCGCAGCTCAACCACCTCTCCGCCTTCGTCGGCGGCCGCGAGTTCCCCATCGCCGACTTCACCCACCTCCCCACCCACGCAAAATTCATCGCGCTCATGCCCCAGTGGGACTTCCTGAACTTCCTCGCCGCCGAAGCCGCCCACTTCCCCACCTTCACCCTCCGCATGGGTTGGGAGGCCACCGCCCTCATCCAGCAAAACGGCATCACCACCGGCGTCCAGGCCAACACACCCGACGGCCCCGCCACCATCCCCGCCCACCTCACCATCGGCTGCGACGGCCGCCACCCCATCTCCCGCACCGCCGCCCATCTCCCCCTCATCGACTACGGCGTCCCCATCGACGTCCTCTGGTTCCGCCTTCCCCGCCAGCCCTCCGACCCCGAGTACGGCCTCGGCTTCGTCAACTACGGCCGCCTCATCGTCCTCATCAACCGCAACGACTACTACCAAATCGGCTACATCGTAGCCAAAGGAACCTTCCCCGAAATCCAGTCCGCCGGCCTCGAAGCCTTCCACCAAAGCATCACCCGCATCGTCCCCTTCCTTGCCAACCGCACCGCCGAAATCGCAGCCGAAATCAACACCTGGGACAAGGTCAAGCTCCTAACCGTAGAAGTCAACCGCCTCCAGCAGTGGTCCTCCCCCGGCCTGCTCTGCATCGGCGACGCCGCCCACGCCATGTCCCCCGTCGGCGGCATCGGCATCAACATCGCGCTTCAAGACGCCGTAGCCACCGCCAACATCCTCACCGAATCCCTCCTAGCCAACGCCGCCACACCCCACGACCTCGCCCGCGTCCAGCACTACCGCGAGCGCGCCGTCCACAACACCCAACGCGTGCAGGTCTTCGCCCACCGCATCCTCAACCGAGTCCTCCGCAACCCCGGCCCAGTAAAACCCCCACTCCTCTTAAAGCTCTTAACCGCCATCCCCGGCTTCCAACAACTCCCCGCCCGCTTCGTAGGCCTGGGCCTACAACCCCAACACATCCAAACCCCCTCGGTGGCGATCACTGAGGAACTTCGTATCAGGGCATGACTTCAGTCATGCCGCAGACGCAACAAAACACCCAAGGGCTTTAGCCCCTGAGGGATCTCTTCCCAAAGCCACAGAGTTGTCATCTCGACCGAAGCGCAGCGTAGTGGAGAGACCCGCAGGTCTGCTCGCAGGTCAGTCAACGCAAATGCGCCTGTCGGTACTTATCTTGCAGAATGAGGCAGAATGCCCTATTACGCTCCAAGCGACACCGCGCATCTGTGCTGGCCGCTCGCGGTCGATGTACAATTTGCTTACTGAGTGTGGCCTCGGAACGAGCCAGTACGGTCCTTCCAAATACCACGCCAGAAACACCACTAGGCCGAGGTCGTTCGTAACCGACCCACTTCGCCGAGAGGACCACAACATGTCTGCACTTGAAGGCGTTCAGCCTGACATTGCGACTATTGGAGTTGACTCCAGTGATCGCACGCTGCCCATGACCGTTCAAAACATGGGCTTTCTCCTAGATAGACTTGGCGCAGATTGCGCTCCACTCCAGTTTGTACGAGAGCTTACCGTAAACGCCCTTGAAGCGATTCAAGCGGAGCCATCCGCTGAAGGTGAGATTTTCTGGGACTACGACCACACTCGATACGAACTCGAGGGCATCTACAAGCTCTGCATAATCGATACTGGCGTCGGCATGACTGGACCAGAGATGGTCCAATATATCAATCGCCTTTCGTCTTCGGGCCGCACTCAATCGGTTGATGGAAATTATGGGGTCGGCGCAAAGATTTCGGCTGCCACTCGTAACCCCCTCGGCGTCGTCTACGTGTCCTGGAAGGATGGGCAAGGGG
>JBAVDD010000038.1:0-1996 GCA_049587035.1 Acidobacteriaceae bacterium
GCGGAGATGCTGGCGACGGCCTGGTCGCGATAGGCCTGGCGGCCGGTGATGACGCCATCGACCATATAGAGCGAGATCAGGATGATGAGGGCAAGTCCGCCAATGACGAGCAACTTGAGGAACAGCAGAATAGACTTATTCATCGCAACCTCAAGGGATAGCAGAAGTGTGGTTGGACACCACTATACGACAGTGCGCGCGCGGGTCCGCTGCTTCCTGCAGGGGGAGGCGGGAGCTTATCGCTTGCGGGGGAGGCTTAGGTTCACGTCGTTGGCGGTTAGCTGCTTGGTTAGGAGGATGATCTGGCCGGTGTGGTGGTCGAGGTGGCCGACGATCTTGAAGATGGCTTCGAGGATGGTGGGGTGGCGGGCCAGGCCGGTGGGTTGAGGGTCGATTACGGTCAGGAGGCGCGAGGCGGGAACGGCGGCGATGATGCGGGCGGCTTCGTCCAGGGTGCGGTTGAAGCTGGCGCGGGCTTCGGCGGTGGGGGTGGTGGGAGTGAGGGTGAACTCGGCGTCGCGCTGGCGGATGTCGGGCTGGTCGTCGATGCCGTGGAGGATCCACTGGCGGATGTTGCCTTCGAGATGGAGGAGGAGATTGAGGATCGAGTTTTCGTAGTCGCCGCTGCGGTGGTGGAGCTGGTCGTCGGTGAGCTTGTCTGCGCAGTCGGCGATGCTTTTCTGGCATTGCTCGATGCGCTTGACGGCGTAGGCGAGGAAGTTGTCGGCGATGTCCTGCGCGGACGGCGGGAGGCTTTGCGTGGTGGACATGAGGACATTCTACGGCTGCGAGAATCTTTAGGAGTCGATTGCGTATCCTACTGGTGCGATGCCGGAGTTGCCTGAGGTCGAGACGGTTGCCAATGGAGTGGACGCGCGGGTGCGCGGGCAGCGGATTGTGCGGGTTTGGACTAGTGGCAAGCCGCAGACGTTCAAGTCCAGCGAGGCGGAGATTGTGGAGACGCTGACCGGGGCGCGGATTGAGCGGGTGCGGCGGGTGGGGAAGTCGATTGTGATGGATTTAGAGCGCGGTGCTGCGACGGGCAGGAAGCAGGTCCTTCCCCTTCGGCAAGCTCAGGGTCAGGATGACAATTTCAATCCTGGGGCGCAGTTTTTGGTGCGGCAGTTTCTTATTCATCTGGGGATGACGGGGCGGTTGCTGGTGTCGCAGGCGGAGGTGCCGATGCCTTTGCATACGCATGCGGTGTTGGCGTTGGGGGATGGGCGGGAGGTGCGGTTTGTGGATCCGCGGAGGTTTGGGCGGCTTTCGGTGGTGAGCGAGGTGGGTGGGTATTCGGGGCCGGGCGTGGAGCCTACTACGGTTTCGGTGGAGGAGTTTTCGGGGTTGTTCAAGGGGAGAAAGCTGGCGATTAAGGCGGCGCTGCTGAACCAGTCGATACTGCATGGGGTGGGGAATATCTATGCGGATGAGAGCTTGTTTCGGGCGGGGATTCGGCCGCGGAAGCAGGCAGGACGGCTGACGAAGGCGGAGCTGGCGCGGTTGCACGGCGCGTTGCAGGAGGTGCTGGCGCATGCGATAGAGTTGGGTGGATCGTCGGTGTCGGATTATGTGGATGCGGATGGGGTGCGGGGGTTCTTTCAGCTGGAGCACAAGGTGTATAGCCGCGCGGGGGAGGATTGTTTGGATTGCGGTGCGGGGCTGAAGAAGATTGTCGTGGGCGGGCGGACTACCGTTTACTGCCCGACGTGCCAGCGGTAGGCGGATACACTTTCAGGATGCTGCGGTGCGCGATTACTTCGGGGGAGGGTTGGGTTGCGCTGGAGCAGGTGCGGCGGTGGGCTGGGGAGAGTTTGGAGTTTGTGCAGCTGCGGGAGAAGCAGCTTGCGGGGGAGGAGTTAGAGCGGCTGGCGGCGGCTATGGTTTCGGAGTTGCGGGAGGTGGGGGCGACGACGAAGCTGTTGGTGAATGGGGCGGCGGAGGTTGCGATCTCGGTGGGGGCGGATGGGGTGCATCTGGCTTCTGGTCGGATCGGGGA
>JBAVDD010000039.1:0-3072 GCA_049587035.1 Acidobacteriaceae bacterium
GAGCGACGAGTGTGTTTGTGGCCGGGATGCTGCCGAACACGACGTATCACATGCGCGCGAATGTGACACTGGCGGATGGACAGACTACGGCGGACGTGGACCACACGTTTGCGTCGGGGGCGCTGCCGGCGGGGATTGCAGCGAGCTTTCCGGTGACGCTGGGAGTGGGAACGCCGCAGCCGGGGGTTGAGTTGATGGACGAGGGCGCGGCTCCGACAAGGCTGATTGTGACGAACCTGCAGGGGCAGGTGATCTGGACCTACGTGCCCGTGGTTACAGGTTCGACCTTCTTGTACATCGGGAAGCTGGAATCGAATGGCAACATATTGACGATGATGGCACCGAACTCCTATCCGGTTGGGCCTACAGGAACCAACGTGCTGCGGGAGATTGACTTGGCGGGCGATACGGTGCGGGAGTTGACCATGGCGACGCTGAATACTCAATTGGCTGATGCTGGCTACTCGGTGACGCTTAATTACTTCTCGCATGATGTTGTGCCACTGCCGAATGGGCACACCCTGGTATTGGCAAATACGACGGAAACACCTACAAACCTGACGGGCTACCCGGCGGGGACGAAGGTTGTGGGTGACGTGGTGATCGATCTGGATACGAACTGGAAGCCGGACTGGGTGTGGAATGAGTTTGATCACTTCGATGTGAACCGGCATCCGTGGGCGGCGATGTTTCCGGACTGGACGCACTCGAATTCGTTGTCGTATTCGACAGATGATGGGGACTTCATCGTGTCGATGCGGCACCAGAACTGGGTGGCGAAGGTGGACTTCCAGAATGGGAAGGGAACGGGAAACGTGGTGTGGAAGCTGGGCTATCAGGGCGACTACAAGCTGGTAGGCGGAACGGACCCGACGGACTGGTTCTATGCGCAACACGATGTGCAGTATGCGACCACGAATACGACCGGGGTGTACTCGTTGACAGTGATGGACAACGGCGATGACCGCATCTATCCGAACGGCAAGCAGTGTGGGACTTCGGGCGAGCCGGCGTGTTACACAACGATCCAGGAGTTGCAGTTGGACGACAGCGCGATGACGGCAACGTTCCAAATTCACCAGACCCTGCCAGCGGCTCTGTATAGCAATTACGGAGGGAACGTGGAGATTCTGGCGAATGGAGACACTGAATATACGCTGCCGGGGATTGCGACGGGAACACAGACCTATGAGGTCACTCCGGGTAGCAATCCGCAGACTGTGTGGGAGATGAAGACGCCGGCCTTAGAAGGCTACAGGACATTCCGAATGCCGAGTCTGTATCCGGGTGTGCAGTGGTAGGTGTGAGGTTCAGACGGTGAGGGAGCGTAGGAACTGCTCCAGGAGGTTGGCGGCTACGGCGCTGCGGTAGCGGGCGGTGGAGCGGATGTCGTCTATGGGGTGAGACTCGGAGGCTAGGGCGGTCTGGGCTTGGCGGAGGGTGTTGGGGAAGTGCGCGGAGGCGAACGATGCGTTGGTGAGGACGCGTTCGGTGGCGTAGAGGCGGGTGGGGTGGTCGGTGAGGCTAGCTGCGCCTAGGCGGACTTCGGTTAGGGTTTGGTTTTCATTAAGGCGCGCGATTGCGGCCAGGGCGATCTTGGAGATGGCCTGTGCGTTGCGGGTGCCTACTTTGCGGATGAAGTGTTGGTGGGCTGCGTAGGCGCGCGGGATGGTGATGCTGTGGAGGAGTTCGTTGGGTTGGAGGGCGGTGCGTTTGTAGGATTGATGGAAGTCGGTGTAGGGGATGGTGCGCTGGGCTATTTCCCCTGCCGCGGCGCCGGAAGAGACTAGGGTTACGGTGGCGTTGTAGGCGAGGAGGGCTGGTGGAGTGTCGGCGGCGGGGCTGGCGTTGCAGATGTTGCCGCCCAGGGTGGCGCGGTTCTGGTTGGCGATTGAGCCGGTCCAGCTGGCGGATTGGACTAGGAGGGGGAGGTCGGCTGCTAGCTGCGCGTTGCGGCGGATGTCGGTGAAGGTGGTGTTGGCGCCTATGGTGATGGTGGTGTCGTCGATGCGGATGAAGCGGAGTTCGGTTAGGTGGTTGATGGAGATTAGGGATTTTTGTTGTAGGCGGCCGGCGGCCAGGGCGACCATGATCTCGGTGCCGCCGGCGATGGGGGTGTGGGTGCCATCGGCTAGGAGCACGAGCGTGGCCGCTAGAGTTGGGGCGGCGGCGAGGGCGTATTGGGTGGGGTCAGCGTGCATAGAGACAGTAGTTAGTGGCTAGTGATTAGTGGTTAGTGATTTTGTTGCGGCCTGCTTTACGGATTCGAAGATGCGCATGTAGCCGGTGCAGCGGCAGAGGTTTCCGGAGAGGCCTTCTTGGATTTGGGCTGGCGTGGGGTTGGGGTGTTGGGTTAAGAGGTGGTGCGTGGCCAGGATCATGCCGGGGGTGCAGATGCCGCATTGGGCTCCGCCTTCTTGAAGGAAGCATTGCTGGATGGGGTGCAGTTCGGCTGGGGTTCCATCGGCCGCGGCGCTTGTTGCGAGGCCTTCGATGGTGGTGATGGTTGCGTTGTCAGCTTGGAGGGCTGGGATTAGGCAGGAGTTGGCTAGTTCGCCGTTGAAGAGGATGGCGCAGGCCCCGCACTCGCCTTCGCCGCAGCCTTCCTTGGTGCCGGTTAGTGCGAGGTCTTCGCGGAGGACGTCCAGGAGACGCTTCATCGGCGGGATGGTGAGGGTGTGAGGTTCGTTGTTGATGGTTAGGTGGATGGTGTCCATAAGAATTTGCATTTTGGGAACAACGTCAACAGCTTTCATAAAGCCTTATGGTTGAGAGGTGGCCGAGAATGAGCCTTTAGTTCTTGACGTTATGTTCTGCGTTGTCGAAGTTAAAGTGTGATCAACGCGATTGACATGAAGTGAAAATCTATGGTTCCTGCTGTTCTTCTGGGACGACAGCTTTAGTTACTTTTCCTAAGAGTCCTACGGTCCATCCGATTGCGAATAATACGTATACCAAGATAGTAATAATTCGTAGCATCGTTCGATCTTTTGAGGCTTCTTCCTCAGCTCCGTCTTCAACCTGTTTCCTGAAATCAACGATGGTCTCCTTACATAGAGCAGAGTCTTTATT
>JBAVDD010000040.1:0-7301 GCA_049587035.1 Acidobacteriaceae bacterium
CGCTCGCGCACCTCGAAGCCACAAGTGGCCTTTGGTCGAGAGGCGAATCCGCCAACTCTGCTCTCGCTTCAAACAAATCGCGAAGCCGCGCAGAAAGCGAAGTGCAACATGCATCTCTCGAAATCCTCTGCAAACTCTTTCTTTACCACCCTCACCCTCTGCATCATCGCCATCCTCTGCGTAGGCTGCGGCACCTCCGCCACCAACAGCACCTCTTCCACCTCCACCTCCAACGCCGTAACCGCTCCCGCCTTCATCATCGCCACCGACGCCCCACTTCCCAGCGTCACCTCCTTCTCCGTTCAAATCCAAAGCATCGACGCCGTCACCGCCGACGGCACCAGCGTCCCCCTCCTCAGCGGCTCGCCCACCGTAGACTTCGCGCGCTTCAACGGTCTGCAAACCCTCCTCGACATGAACGACGTCCCCATAGGCACCTACAACAGCATCGTCATCACCCTCGGCCCTTCCACCCTCGGCTACCTCGACCTGGTCTCCGGAGCCGCACCCACCATCGCCACCGAGCCCGCAACCCTCACCACCTCCACTATCACCACCACGCTCGCCTCCCCGCTCGTCGTCGCGCAGTCCGGCCCCGTCGGCATTCATCTCGACTTCGACCTCCGCAAGTCCATCCAGGTCGACAGCAACGGCCAGATCACCGGCACCGTCGCCCCAACCTTCAACCTCAAAGTCGTCGGCCCCTCGGACCCCGGCGCCTACATCGACGAGTTCGACGCCGCCGTCGTCAGCGTCAACCCCAACGACCAGACCTTCGTCATCCAGGGACCCCACGGCCGCAACTTCACCGTCAACGTCAGCGGCCAAACCGAGTGGGACAACAACGAGAGCATCAACTCCCTCACCACCAGCAGCATCGTCCAACTCTCCGGCACCCTCGACCGCGCCGACGCCACCCTCGACGCCGACGACGTAAGCATCCTCTCGCAGAACGGCTTCTACGCCACCGGCCTCATCACCTACGTCAGCCCCTCCAGCGGTGTCGCCAACAGCTTCGACCTCTACGTCCGCGGCCTGCTTCCCACCACCACCGGCCTCACCCTCGGCGACATCGCCACCGTCGATCTCTCCGGCAACGAAAACTTCTTCATCCACCGCATGCACGATCCCCTCACCGAATACCTCTTCAACTCCAGCACCCTCCTCGCCGGCCAGCGCGTCGCCATCGGCGGTCCCGCCACCGGCGCCGCCAACCCGCAATCTGTCTCCGTCAAGCGCGTAGTCCTTCGTTGCCGCGGCTACAACGCCACCGTAGTCCCCGGCTCCATCAACACTTCCACACGTTCCTTCCAGATCAAGGTCAACGACTTCGCCGGCCTCCTCATTCCAGAGACCGTCACTGTCTACACCGACGACAACACTTCCTTCCGCGACACCCTCACCGCGCTCTCCGATCTCACCAGCGGCGAGAACGTCCGCGTCGTCGGTCTCTTCCTCAAGAATCCATCATCGGGCAACGCCATTCTCCTCGCCCGATACGTGGATGTACTGAACTAACTGTCGTACTGCAACACCTGACTCTCTCTTTGCAGACATCGCGCCGGAGGCTGGTTCGCCAGCCTCCGGCGCGTTCTGTCTATGCCGCCGCGATATAATCGCACAGCAGGGTTTTCTCCACGAGACCCTCTCCCGCCATGCAACTTATCTCCAAGCGCTTTGGTGTCATCACCGGCTTCCTGCTCCTTCTGATCCTCCTGGTCGGGAACGCAATCGTCACCCAGCGTCAGCTCGACATCATGGTCAGTCATCAAGACGCCGTCGAGCATACCCAGCAGGTCTTTCTCGCCGTCGATCATACCCAGTCCCTTGTCGAGTACGCGGAATCCGGCCAGCGCGGCTACCTCTACACCAAAGATTCCAGGTACCTCGCGCCCTACAATCGGGCCGTTGCCCTGCTCGGTCCTCAGCTTAATCTCCTTCGCCAGATAACCGTCGGCAACCCCATCGAGCAAGCCGAATGTACTCAACTCCGCGCACTAATCCAGGCCAAGCTCGCCGAACTCGCCCAAACCATCCTCCTCTATCAGTCCGGCTATCCCGAAGTCGCTCGCCAGGAGGTTCTCTCCGACCACGGCCGCCTCCTGATGGTCCAGATCACCGATCTCAGCATCCGTATCCAGCGTCAGGAAACCTCGCTTGTATCGGCTCGTACCGCGGCAGCTCGACGCAGCATCCGTCGAGCCTACATTGCAATCGATCTCGCCACGCTCATGGCGCTCCTCGGCCTCTGCCTGGTCGCCTTCTACATCTTCAACACCATGGCGCTTCATGACGCCTACGCCCGCCAGCTCGAAGCGCGCGAAGCCTGGTTCCGCTCCACCCTCACCAGCCTCGGCGACGCCGTCATCGCCACCAACGCCGATGGCCGCGTTACCTTCCTCAACCCCATGGCAGAAAGCCTCATGGGCACATCGCTCTTCCTCGCTCGCGGCAAACCCGTCGCCGACGTCTTCCCCATCTTCAACGAAACCACTGGCAAGCCCGTCGATAATCCCATCAGCAAAGTCCTCAAGCACGGCTTCATCATCGGCCTCGCCAACCACACCGTCCTCCAGCGCACCGACGGCGTCCGCATCCCCATCGAAGACAGCGCCGCTCCCATCCGCGATGCCCGCAACAAACTCGTCGGCGTTGTCATGGTCTTCCGCGACGCCACCCTCGAGCGCAAATCACAGGAAGTCCTGCGCAAGACCGAAAAGCTAGCCGCCGCTGCCCGCCTCGCCGCCACCGTAGCCCACGAGATCAACAACCCCCTCGAAGCCATCGGCAACCTCCTCTACATCGTCAAGACCACCGACAACCTCCCCGCCTCCGCCGTCGGCCATCTCTCCCTCGCGGAGCAGGAGCTCGCCCGCGTCTCCCACATCACCCGCCAGACCCTCGGCTTCTACCGCGAATCCAAGAATCCAGAAGCCGTCGATCTCCCCTCCCTCGTCGAATCCGTTCTCAACATCTACTCCAATAAATTCCGCACCAAAAACATCACCGTCGAACGCGAGTTTCAGGACTGCCCGCCCATCCACGCCCTGGGCGGCGAACTCAACCAGGCCATCGCCAACCTCGTCTCCAACGCCGCCGACGCCGTCTCTCAAAGCGGCGTCATCCACGTCCGCATCACCTGTGAAGACGCCGCCGAAAACCAGCTTGTCCGCATCATCATCGAAGACAACGGCCCTGGCATCGCCCCCGAACATCGCGACCGCATCTTCGAACCCTTCTTCACCACCAAGAAAGATGTAGGCACCGGCCTCGGCCTCTGGGTCACCAAGGAAATCATCGAACGCCACAGCGGCAGCCTCGTTGTCCACTGCGTCACCGCCGCCGAAGCCACCGAAGCCAACAGCGCCACCGGCACCACCTTCACCGTCACCCTCCCAGTTCGCCCCGAGCCCGAGAGCCCCGAATCAGAGAGCCCCGAGCCAAAGAATCCGGAACCTGACGCTAAGCCAGCCCAGCCCGAATAGCGGCCCATCCCTCCGCCGGGTGCGCCACATTTCGATTTTGAGATGTAGGTATACCGCGCTAAAGATCCAAAGCCTATCAGCATCACCAGCGATAGTCTTCAGCCGCTCAGAACCAGGTCTTCTCGCGGTAGCGCAGATACTCTTCGCCAAACGCCTGGGTCAGCACCTCTTCCTCCTTGCGTACCCGCACCAACTGCAATGGAATCAGCACTGCCGCCACCACCAACGGACCCCATACCGAAGTGAAGGTGGAAGCGCCCGCGACAACCAGGCCGCCAAAGAGATAAATCGGATTACGAAAGCGAGAGTACAAACCCGTCGTCACCAGGGCACGAGCCTTCGCCTGCACCGAAAACGAGCGACCAAGTTGCAGACGCGCGGTAATGAAGAGCGGCAGCGAAATCCCTGCAATCACCGCTCCGATTACCTTCTCCGGACTCAATGTGATGTGCGGATCGTGCAGAGCCACGGTCACAATAACTAAAAACAGCACAATCAGAGTGGTGATATTTGTCTTCATTGTTTTGCGTTTGCGTGCACCCAATCCTACGCCGTTCCCTGCCGCCAGGTCAGCCCTTCCATCCACAGCTCCTCATCCTTTTGCCACCTTCCGCCCCGCCGCTTGACGCTCTCGAAGTCTGCCATCAAACCCTCCCATACGCCCCGCAGGCACCCACGGGCCTCTACAACTTTCAATCCGCGGACAACCTTTCCCCTCGTTTCCCTCCCCAATAAGAAGTCGCCTGCTTTCCAGCCAGCGCAGCCTGCAAGCGACAGCGGACGCCTGAGCAAGAACCAGCCGCCGCCGCATCTATCGAAAGAGGTCATACACAATGCGTGGATGGAAAGTATTACTCAGCACCGCAGCAATCTGCGTCTCAATGGCATTCCTGCCAGCGGCCAGCAGCGCCCAGGTCAGTGTAGGCATCAACATCGGTGGTCCTCCACCGACCTGCGCCTACGGCTACTACGACTACGCGCCGTACTCCTGCGCCCCAGAAGGCTACTACGGCTCGGGCTACTTCTATAACGGAGTCTTCCTCGGCGTAGGCCCCTGGGCTCACTGGGGCTACAACCACGGCTGGGGCCACCATCGCTTCACAGCTGCACACGGCGGTCGCTACGTCCCCGGCCGGCGCGACCCGATGGATCACTCCCGCCCAATGGGCCACATGAACTCCAATCATGGTCACCCCGATAATCATGGCCACGCGGATAACGGCCACGGCGACAAGCACCCCCACTAAACTACAGCGAAACCCGAACAACGACGGCGGAGCCTCAGGCTCCGCCGTCGTTCATTCCGCACCAGGCATATTCCGCACAAAGCAGGAGCCCCCATCCTTACCCGCTCTTTGCGCATGAGCGGGAGAACGGTGTCGCGCCGCAAAACCCACCCCGCCACGTGATGCCTCTCGCCATCAGCGCAAGACCATCAAAACAGCGGCCCGAAGATCGCCACTCCATTCGGAGTTCCCACATACACCTTGCCATGCGCAATCATAGGCGTAACGAACTTGTTGCCCTTCCCAAAGCTGTCCCGCCCACCGGCGGCCTGCGTGCTGTTGTAGAGCTCCTTCCCGAGGTCCGTCGCATCGTACGCATGCAGCACAGCCGCCGCGCCCGTGTAGCTCTGTAGCGCCCACACAATCCCATCCGTAGTCCCATTCGCACTCACACTCGGTGTCGCGCCGGGATAACTAAACGTCGTTGCCGACTTGCTGGACGGCGTCACGCCCAGCTTCGCATCGGTGATCGTGAACGCCTTCAGATAATCCTCCCTGCCTCCGTAATACACCACGTAGTTGAAGTAAGCCGGCATCGACCACGCTCCATCCGACAGCGCCGCCGGCAACTCCTGGTACAGCGCATCGTTATTCGCCGCGTTGTACTTGCCCAGGTTGTCACGATCGCCCACATAAATGTTCGTATCCTTCCCCGCCCCCACCATCAGGTGATGCACCGCCCCCGTCGAATCGAACATATCCGGCAGCAGCAGCGCCCCTCCCGACCCCAGATCAATATCGTTGTTGCTCTCATCAATCGAGTTGTACGTCTCAAAGAAATCATCCACCGCCAAAGAATGATTCGCAGTGGAAAGCTTCACCATCGCGTTTCCATAATCGCCATTCACCGGAAACCCGGTAACAGTGTCCTTGGTATCCAGCGTCCCATTCGCATCCAGCAAATACACATTGCCCGCAGCATCTCCGGCCATCCCCGCGCCCGACATCCACAACGCTCCATCGCTTCCATTCGGCGTCAGATTGAGAATCGCCGTCTGCTTCAGCGTGCTCTCGCCATACCCCATCACCCATCCCGTATAAGGCCGGCGATCGCAATGCGAACTCCATCCCAAATAGATGGTATTGTTCATCAGCAGCAGCGCCACACGCTCCTCATACTGCCCCGGCAAAAAGCTCACCGTCCCTCCGCTGCTGCTGTCCCCGGTCCCAGGATACGATCCCGTAATCTCCGTAGGGCTTCCCGTAATCTCCGCACCCGTCGTAACGTCCAGCGCATGCAACCGCTGATGATAAGCACCACTCGAGTCCTTCGACATCGCAACCACAAAGATCGTCCCATGCGCTCCCTGCTGTCGGTCGATCACCGGCGTCGACGTAATCCCAATCTCCGGCGCGACCTGGGTGCAACTATGATCATCGCTAGTCGTCTCTCCACTGCCCAGCGTCGACACCTTCCACAACTGTGCTCCACTATCCGCGTCGAACGCATACACGCTGTCATGCTCCGTCACCACGTACAGCACATTGTGCGTCTGCCCATTGATCGTCACCGCCGAAAGATACAGCGGCTCCGCATCCACCACCCCATCAGCCGTCAACACATTCAGCTTGCCAAAAGTAGCCGAGTTCACATTCGCAGTCGTCAGAATCGTCTCATTGGGATTCAGCCCCGTCCGCGCATTGTCGTTGTGATACGTCGTCACATCGTGCCCACTCGGCGTCGCGACCGTAAGCGCCAGCGTAGCCGAGTGGCTCAGCGTCCCAGTCTCCCCCGCGATCGTCACGCTCGCACTCCCAGTCGTAGCACTCGTCGCCGCCGTCAGCATCAAACTTTGCGGCACCCCCGGCGCAATCGTCAGCGACGCAGGCGCAACCGTAACCCCCGACGGCATCCCCGACGCCGACACACTCACTGTACCCTTGAACCCATTCAGCGCCGTAACGGTCACTGCCGTCTGCTGCCCCAGCGCTCCAGCAGTCAGCGTAAGGTTCGTCGGATTAATCTTCAGTGAAAAATCCGGAGCCGGTGCCGCAGCAACATTCAGCGTGAACGTCGCCGTGTGTGTCAGCGTCCCATACGTCCCCGTCACCGTGATCGTGCTGCTGCCCGCCGCCGCACTCGCCGCAGCCGTAAGCTTCACGCTCTGCGGCGTCCCCGGCGTAATCGTTAGCGACGCAGGCGCAGCCGTAACCCCCGCCGGCAACCCACTCAGCGAAACACTAACACCCGAACTGAACCCGTTGATCGCCGCCACCGAAATCGCCGTCGAAGCCCCCGCCGCCCCAGCAGTAACGTTCACCGTCGTCGGATTCACCGCCAACGAAAAATCCATCGGCGCAGCCGCAACACTCAGCGCAAAACTGGCCGTGTGCGTCAGCGTCCCCGAAACACCCGTCACCGTAACCGTGCTCGAGCTCGCCGCAGCCGTAGCAGCGGCCGTCAGCGTAAACGTCTGTCCCACACCCGGCGTCACACTCAACGACGCAGGCGCGGCCGTAACCCCCGCCGGCAACCCACTCAGCGAAACACTAACACCCGAACTGAACCCGTTGATCGCCGCCACCGAAA
>JBAVDD010000041.1:0-5348 GCA_049587035.1 Acidobacteriaceae bacterium
CGAAGTCTCGCAGCACATCATGCAAGGGAACTACGACCTGGCAAAAAAATCGGCCGGTGATCTCGAAACCATGTTCGGCCGCGGCAACTTCTTCCTCGAAATCCAGGACCACCACCTCGAACCCGACAAAGCAGTAACCGATGCCATGTTCCGCCTAGAAAAAGACCTCGACATCCCGCTCATCGCCACCAACGACTCGCATTACATCGAAGACGAAGACTCCCGCGCCCACGAGGTCCTCCTCTGCGTCCAGACCGCCGGCAGCATGAACGACCCCAAGCGCTTCAAGTTCGACACGCAGGAGTTCTACATCAAGACCGCCGAAGAGATGCACCAACTCTTCGCCCACGCCCCCGAAGTCTGCACCCGCACCATGCAGTTCCCTGAGCGCTGCGCCCTCGAGCTGTCCAAGGTAGAAAATCCCTTCCCCAAATTTGACACCCCTGAGGGCATTCCGCTCGACGACTACTTCGAGCAGATCTGCCGCGCCGGCTGGCGACACCGCCGCGACACCGCCATCAAGCATCTCGAAGACACCGGCAAACTCCGCAAAACCATCGCCGACTACGAAGCTCGCCTCAACCGCGAAATCGACTGCATCAAGCAGATGAAGTTTCCCGGCTATTTCATGATTGTATGGGACTTCATCCGTTACGCCCGCGAGCAGGGAATCCCGGTAGGCCCAGGCCGTGGTTCCGCCGCTGGATCGCTCGTAGCCTACGTAATGGAGATCACCGACATCGATCCCCTCCAGAACGATCTCCTCTTCGAGCGCTTCCTCAACCCCGAACGCATCTCCATGCCCGACATCGACATCGACTTCGACATGAACCGTCGCGGCGAAGTCATCGAGTACGTCCGCCGCAAGTACGGCAACGACCAGGTAGCGCAGATCATCACCTTCAACACCATGGCCGCCAAGGCCGCCATCAAAGACGTAGGCCGCGCTCTCGACATGCCCTACGGCGAAGTAGACCGCATAGCAAAATTAATCCCCCCCACCATCGGCATCACCATCGAGCAGGCCCTCAAAGACAACCCCCTCCTGGCCACGGCCTACGCCGACCCCAAGATCAAAGAACTCGTCGACACCGCCCAACGTCTCGAAGGCCTTGTCCGCGGAGCCGGAGTCCACGCCGCCGGCGTAGTCATAGCGCCACAACCACTAACCGAGCTAGTCCCGGTAACCCGCACCAAAGACGAAGCCATCGTAACCAGCTACGACATGAAGGCCGTGGAAAAAATGGGCCTCCTAAAGATGGACTTCCTCGGCCTCACAACCTTAACCGTCATCGACGACTGCCTCAAGCTAATCCAATCCAACCGCAACGAAACCGTAGACCTCGCCACCATCGATCTCGAAGACCAGACCACCTTCGAACGCGTCTTCCACCGTGCTCTAACCAGCGGCGTCTTCCAGTTCGAATCCGGCGGCATGCGCGACGTCCTCCGCCGCTACAAGCCCAGCTCCATCGAGCACCTCACCGCGCTCAACGCCCTCTATCGTCCCGGTCCCATGTCCATGATCGACGACTTCATCGAGCGCAAGTGGGGCCGCAACCCAGTCGAGTACACCCTCCCCGAACTAGAACCTCTCCTCAAAGAGACCCTCGGCGTCATGGTCTACCAGGAGCAGGTCATGCAGATCTCGAACGTAATCGGCGGCTACTCGCTGGGCGGCGCCGACCTACTCCGCCGCGCGATGGGCAAAAAAGACGTCAACGAGATGGAGAAGCAGCGCGCCATCTTCCTAGCCGGCGCCGCCGAGCGCAAGTTTCCCAAGTCCCAGGCCGGAGAAATCTTCGACCAGATGGCCAAGTTCGCCGGCTACGGCTTCAACAAGTCCCACTCCGCCGCCTACTCGCTCCTCGCCTATCACACCGCCTGGCTCAAGACCCACTACCCGGTAGAGTTCATGGCCGCACTCCTGACCTCCGAAACCAGCAAGCCAGAAAACGTAGTCAAGTACATCGGCGAGTGCCGCGAGTTGGGCATAGCCGTAGTCCCACCCTCAGTCCAGGTCTCCGCCGCCAACTTCACCCCCACCGGCGACTCGATCCTCTTCGGCCTCGCCGCAATTAAAAACGTAGGCCACAACGCCATCGACTCCATCATCACCGCCCGCACCGAACTATCAGCAGCAGGCAATTCCAAACAGCCGGGGTTCGCCAGCCTCTGGCAGTTCTGCGAAAAAGTAGACCTCCGCCTGATGAACAAGCGCGTCCTCGAGAGCCTCTGCAAAGCAGGCGCACTGGACTCCTTCGGCCCCCGCGCGCGCGTCTTCGCCGCCCTCGACAAAGCCATCGAACGCGCCCAGAAATCTCAGAAAGATGCCGCCTCCGGCCAGCACGGTCTCTTCGGCATGTTCGACGATCCAAATCCCACAACCTCGTCAAGTAGTGAAGAAGCCCTACCCCCAGCACCCGACTGGGACGAGCACACTCGCCTCCAGAACGAAAAAGAAGTCCTCGGCTTCTTCGTCAGCGGCCATCCCCTGGACAAGTACCGCGAAAAACTCCGCAACCTGAAAGTAGTAGACACCGCCACCGCCTGCGAGATGAAGCCCGAACCCCAGCAGTTCCGCCGAGGCCGCGGCGAAGACACCACCAACGAGATCCAGATCGCCGGCGTAATCACCGGCCTCAAAGTAGCCAAATCCAAACGCTCAGGCGAGATGTACGCCCAGGCCGCGCTAGAAGACACCGTAGGCAAGATCGAACTAATAGCCTTCTCCAGCGCCTACGAAAAGCTAGCCGAGAAGTTAAAAATCGACGTTCCAGTAATAGTCCGAGGCGTCCTGCGCGGAGAAGAAGACGCAGCCCCCAAGCTAGCCATCACCGCCATCACCGCGTTAGAAGACGTAAAAATTAAACTCCCCGACGCCCTCCGCATCCGCGTCCCCCTGCACAACCCCGACACCGAACTACTAACCAAACTAGAAGCCATCTTCCGCTCCGCCCCCGGCACGGGCAAACTAATGCTGCGCCTTGAAGAGCCCGACCAGTTCGCCGTAGACCTCGAACCCAAAGGCCTGACCGTAGCCGCCGACGTCCTCTTCATCGAACAAGTTGAATCCCTCGTAGGCCGCGGCGCCGTCCAGGTCATTCTCTAAAGCAAGCCCCATTCAGTTCGGCGAAGGCGGCTCGACATGGTCGATCACTAGAACCTTCTCCGGCGCCTTCTGCGACACGAGCTTCAGCCCAAGCTCCTCCTCAAGCGCGGCAAATATGGATCCATGCTCCGAGTCAAAATCACGCGCTCCCGCGTTCAGGTCATCCGGCGTCCACTGCAAAAAAAAGTCGTAGCGCCCGCGCAGCCCCGTCTCGTCCACCACCAGACGCCCCACCCCGGCCTCCGGCAGCTCCTCGGCAAGTTCCGTCATCGAAGCGCTGTAACAAGCCAGCTTGCCAGGGCTCGGCGTGAACAGCCGGTGAGCCTCCCCCGCCTTCGGAGGATTCAGCTTCGGCCCAGACTTCGCAACCGTCAGCGCATAAACCGGCATCGTCTTCACCGACGAGTGCACCACCAACTGAAACCGATCCGTCAGCAGCGCCCGAATTCGCAGCATCTGCCGTTCCTCAAAAGAATCCTGCTCAACAGGCGTAAGTTTGGCCAGATCCTCCGCCTCACCGAACCTTCCCACGATGTCGAATTTTTTCTGGCCCAGCCACTTCGGACCGCCCGTAATCTGAAACGCCCGCACACCATACGCCTGCTCGATCAGGGTCTTCACGCTAGCGGTGGCTCTAAAATATCCTCCCGGAGCCAGCGACATGCTCTCATGATTGTTGCTCGGATCGCTTGGCTTGATCGTTGCCACGTCGAATCGCACTGAGCCCCCGCAAGGAGACTGCGCTACCACCTCGGCGGCAAGAACTAACGCAAGCGCAACGCATAAGCAGGGAAGCGCGACAGCAGTCTTCAATCGCATAGTATCGGCAGTTTAGACCTCGGCGAGACCCCTTAGTGAGCGGCATCGAAACAGAATGCAAATCCCTCAACGCCCGCCAGCGCAACGACGCACCTGCCCACCTCTTCCGCACCAACCGCTAATCGCCCTCTCTACGCTCTACCCTCTATCCTCTACACTCTAGCTCCTCTTCCCGTACAATCAACTTGGTCAACGAGATGGCAGAGCACACACCCAAGCACCCCCCCCAGCCCGCCCCCCCGGTTCCCGAAGCCTGGGCCAAAACCGAACTAGCCCGACACCCCCAGCGTCCTTATCCCATGGACTTCATCGAGGCCCTTTTCACCGACTTCAGCGAGATCCACGGCGATCGTCAGTTTGCTGACGACCCCGCGATGACCGCCGGCATGGCCCGCTTCCACGGCCAGCCCGTCCTGGTCGTCGCCAATCTCAAGGGCCGCAGCGTCAAGGAACGCGTAGCCCGCAAGTTCGGCTCACCCGACCCCGAGGGCTACCGCAAGGCCCTCCGTGCAATGAAGATCGCCGAGAAATTCAACCGTCCCATCTTCACCTTCATCGACTGCGCCGGAGCCAACCCCGGCCTCGGCGCCGAAGAGCGCGGCCAGGCCGAAGCCATCGCCCGCAACCTACTCGAGATGTCCCGCCTCCGCGTCCCCACCATCGCCACCATCACCGGCGAAGGAGGTTCCGGAGGAGCCCTCGCTCTCGCAGTAGCCGACCGCGTCCTTATGCTCGAGAACGCCATCTACTCCGTAATCTCCCCCGAAGGCTGCGCCTCCATCATGTGGAAGGACGCCGCCCGCAAGCAAGACGCGGCTACCGCTCTCCGTTACACCGCTCCCGACGTCAAAATGCTAGGCTGCGTTGATGAAGTCATCCGCGAGCCCGAAGGCGGCTCCCACACCGACCCAGCCCTGGCCATGAGCATCGTCAACGAGCGCCTGGTCGATCACCTCGAATACCTCCAGAACCTCTCCGTAGAAGCCATGCTAGCCGCGCGCTACGAAAAATTCCGAAACATCGCGCAGTTCTACACCACCGCCTGAATCCGCGATGAACTGGATGCCCCATGTCTTGCGTCTGAGACATGGGTTCGCAGGTTTCGTCTTGATCCACGTGGGGCAGGGAATGCGTCTAACCCAAACAGGCCCCGCAGGTACTACTATTTGACGGCCAAAGGAGCAGACCATCCCGTTGCCGCAATCCTCCCGCCAATCCACCCTCCCCCGCCCCTTCCACGTACTCCTCTTCTTCGCCGGAGCCCTCTGGATCGTAGCCGCCCAGGGCCTCGCCACCCGCGCCGCCAACGGCCTCACCATCCACTTCAACCTCTCCACCTTTAACGACCTCTTTAAGCAATCATTCTTCCTCTTCCTTCTTCTCATCGGCTTCACCACCATCCGCTGGATCGCCCCCC
>JBAVDD010000042.1:0-7258 GCA_049587035.1 Acidobacteriaceae bacterium
TGGCTGGACTACGCGCAGGCCATTTGAGAGGCACCAGCGAAACAGGGAGTGGTTGCGTGACGGCACCAGGATTCCGGAACCTCCGAATGATTCCATCGACGCAATCAGGGCTTGCAGGTCGAGGTTCGTTTCTGCCGTGGCATAGCCAAACAAAGCTAGATCCGAGGCGAACGCAGAGATGCGGCCTTCGCGTTCAACTACTTTGGCCGTACCCTGCTGGATGGCTTGTGCCAGTTCGGTGCCGCGGTTGAATCCATGAACCCGATAGGCGAGGGCGTTGCAGGCATCGAGGTCGGAGGGTTGGGCTGGTCGAACGGTGCATCCGGGAATGCTTCGCGTCGAGGTTCGTCCCTGCATGCAGGAGAGAGGCTCCATGACATCGAAGCCGACGCTTGCGTAGAGCGAGAGCGAACGGTTGTGGAAGGCAGCCTGCACGAGACGGATTCCGGGTGCGCCTCGTTTGGTTGCTCGATCCATTACATCGCGCATGAGCGTGCGGCCAATGCCGGCACTTTGCGCGCTCGGATCGATGGTGATGGGACCGACACCTGCGATTACGGAACGTTCATCGAGGCAGTTGCTGCCGACGATGCGACCTTCCTGCTCGGCCACTACACAGTAGAAACCTGGGTGGGAGAACATCATGGAAAGGATGATTGTGGTGACTTCGGGTCCTGGAAAATCGCAAGGAAAGCCGTGCGCTTGATTGATGGTGGAGAATGCGTCGAAGCAAATTTGCCCGCAGGCTGGAGCGTCCTGCGGCAGGGCGGATCGAAGGACGAGCTTCGGCGATGGTTGGTGAGACATAGGCTAACGTCCCTTCCGTAAACGCCTGAAAGGATAGCAGCAACGATCGTGCTCTGTTGAGGATGGCGGCGAAAAGCTTGCCGTGGCGCATACGTTGCTGTTTTGGATTTAGAGGGAATCGGCTTTGCGTAGCAGGTGGATGGTGGCGGCTATCGGGAGACCCATTACGTTGAAGAAGTCGCCTTCTATGCGCGTGACCCAGCGGGCGGCGTAGCCCTGGATGCCGTAGGCTCCGGCTTTGTCCAGCGAGTCTCCGGTGGAGAGGTAGTGGGCTAACTCGTCTTCGGGGATGGGGGAGAAGTAGACGCTGGTGGTTTCTACGTGAGAGAGATGGGCGGTGGGTGTGACGAGGGCGATGCCGGTGTGGACCTGGTGGACGGTGTTGGCGAGGCAGCGGAGCATGCGCTCGGCGTCGGCGAGGTTGGTGGGTTTGTTGAGAATTTTCTGATGGGCTACTACGGTGGTGTCGGCGCCGAGGACGGATGATTTGGGATGAAGCTTTTGGATGGCCTGCGCTTTTTCGAGAGCCAGGCGCTGAACGTAGGCGGTGGGCGATTCGTTGGGTTGGCGCGTCTCGTCGATGTTGGCAGGGAGGACGTCGAAGCGGATGCCGGCCTGGGTGAGGAGATCGCGGCGGCGGGGAGAGGACGAGGCCAGGATCAGGGTCATTCGGCGCAGTAGCCTGGGGCGAAGCCTTGGGCGAAGATGTGGGCTTCCAGAATGTGCTGTTCGCCGGGGGCAAGGGTGATCGCGTCCTTGCCGACGTTGGCGGTTTCGATGCAGACAAGAGAGAGCCAGCCGTCGGGGGCCATGTCGGGAAGTTTGGCGGAGGCTTCGGACCAGGGATTCCAGACGACGGTGGTCCGGGAGTTCGATTTGTCGATGGTGACGCGGCGGTTGTAGACGGGATCGTCGATGTTCACGGGAGCGCCGGTGTTGAGATAGGGGCGGTCGGTTTCGCCGGTGAGTTTGAGCAGGGGGTCGCTCTGATATTTGCGCTTGAAGTTGTCGGTCTTGTCGAGGTAGTCGGCGTCGGATAGGCCGATGATGGAGATCTTGCGAGCGTCGCCGACGGAGAAGTACGTGTGAAGGGCTTCTTCGTAGTGGAGGGGGGTGGTGGCTTCGTTGAGGACGGTGAGCTGGAGGTGGAGTTCGGTGCCGAGGGTGAGTTGATAGGAAAGTTTGAAGTGGTCGTAGCCGAGGGCGCGGCTGGTTTCAGATGGACCGAGGGTGAGGGTGAGGTGGAGGTCGTTGCCGGCGATGGCGGCGAAGGCCAGGGTCCAGTCGGCGGTGCGGGCGAAGCCGTGGGAGGGGCCGTCGGTGCGAGGACTCTCAGGTGTGGGGGTGCGGCTGCCGAACCAGGGAAAGATGATAGGGATGCCGCCGCGGATGGCTTTGCCGGGCGCGAAGAAGGAGCGGTCGGAGAGGAAGAGCACGGGCTTGCAGCGTTTGGGTTGCCACTGGGTGAGGTGCGCGCCCTGGAGATAGAGCTCGGCCGTGCAGTCGGGCGTGGTGATGGAGGCGCGGATGAGGCCTTGCTCGGTTTGGGAGAAGGCGAGGACGCCGGGGATCGAGAAGTTGTCGGAGAGAGTTTTGAGATCCATCGTTAAGTAGTGTAGCGATTGATGAGCTGGAGTGCTGGGTAAGCAGGCTCAGCTACCTGTGAGATGGAGTTCGGCGAGATTGCGTTCGCCGGTGGGGCAGATTTTCAGCAAGGGGCAGCCCTCGCACTTTGGGTTGGAGAAGGTGCAGAGGGTTTGGGCGTGGAGCTTGATGAGGGAGTGGTGCTCGTCGAGCATGGCGGCGTCCCAGGTTTCGGGGACGAGGCGCATAAGACGTTCTTCGGTGGTGGCGGCGTCGGCGCGGGGGGTTAGGCAGAGACGCTGGGCTACGCGGAGGTGGTTGGCGTCGATGGAGAGGGCGCGGCGGCGGAGGGTGGAGAAGTTGACTACGGCTGCGGAGACTTGATTGCCGACGCCTTCGAACTGCTCGAGCCAGGTGCGGATTTTTTCGGTGCGGTACTTGGCGAGGAAGTCGAGGGTGAGGGTGCCGACGCGGGCGGTGATCTGCTCGAGGAGGGCTTTTAGGCGGAGGGCTTTTTGTTCGGGGAAGGTTACGTTGGCGATGGCTCGTTCGATATCGGCGATGGAGGCGTCGCGGACAGGTTCCCAGTTGTTGGGGCCAGCGTGAGTGCCGTCGCTGGCGGTGAAGGCGCGTTCGAGATCGCGCATGACCTGGTGGGAGGTGGGGGTTTTGGTGCGAGAGGCGAGGAGAGAGTAGATGACCTGGGTTAGGGGGTCCCAGGGTTCGCGGGGTTTGGGTTGGCCGTAGTAGCCGAGGAGTAGGCGGTGGACGTGGGGGAGCTTGTCGGCCTGCTCGGGGGTCAGGGGGCGGCGGGTGGGTTCGGAGTCGTCGGGGTTGGAGGGGAGTTCGGGTGGCATGGGAGGTGGGTTGGCTTAACCTCAATTCAGAATAGCCAAAGTTAGGAGGTTTGGGTTGTGAAGGCAACGGTCGGGTTAGTTGTCACTCTTCTGTTCACTGACGCTCGCTCTGGTTCTGAACTTCAATGAGCGATATGGCCTGGAGTCATCCATCGCGGAACAGGAATTCACAGATTGCTGAGTACTAGCCGGCTTTCTATTCTGATATCGGCGATCGTTATCGGGAGGCTTGGGCTGTGAGCTCGTCGATTCTTGAAAGGAACATCTTCAGAATGGGAGACGGATTGGCTTTGCGATATCCGATGGATACGTCGATCTTCGGGCCGATGCCTTGTAAGGGACGCGTCGTAACAGACGTGGGAAGAAAGGTTTTTGCATAAAGAGGGAGAAGCGCAAAGCCTTGCGTAGAAGGGATGAGTGACATCACGGCGCCGAGGTTATCCACCTCGTGGCCAGGGCGAATTTCAATGTCATTATCGTCGAGATATCTGTCGATTGCCCGGCGGAGTGCGGGCTGTTTTCCGGAGATACTGAGAGCCGTTCCAGAGACGCTGATGAAGGTTTCGCCAACAATGTCGTGAAGAGCAATTGCGTTCTTCGCTGCGAGGCCGTGATTGGAAGGCAGAAATACTTCGAAGGATTCTTCGACGAGAGTTTTGTATTCGAGGTCGTTGCTGCCGTCTTCCTTGCGTAGAAAGGCCACGTCAATTCCGCCATTCAAGAGAGCGGTGGCGAGCTGCGGTGAATTTTGCGTAGAGATAATCACGTGGATGTCGGGTAGGTCGTCACGAAGAAGCTTCAGAGCTTCGGGAATCCACGTGGTGTCGTGGCCGATCATAAAGCCCATCGCGAAGGAAGGCTTTGCCGGATAGGCCATCTGCCGAGCGGATTGCACTGCCGCCTCTGCTTGCGAAAGCATGACGCGTGCGTGGTCGAGGAACACTCGTCCGGCAGGCGTGAGCTCGACGCCTCTGGCTTTTCGTACGAGAAGTGGCGTGCCGACCTCGTCTTCAAGGTCGCGAATCTGACGGCTCAAGGAGGGTTGGGTCGTGTGCAGCTTCTCTTCAGCCGCAAACTTGAGGCTACGGGCTTCGGCTACAGCGACGAAGTATCGAAGATGCCGGAGTTCCAAATGTTACCTCTGCTTGGAAAGCATAGCCGCTCAGCTTTCAAAGCAATTTTCTTTTTGCGGTCTCGAGTTTATGGTAACGGAAACAGTTCTGTGTCGAGCGGAGGCCTCGTTACAGGACGGATCGCAGCGTGATTGCGTTCGTCTATCTCACTTCGCTCGTTCAAGGAATAAATTCTGTTAGCAAAAAGGTGAAGACCGTATGTCGCATTCATTAGAAGGAAAAGTCGCCCTTGTCACGGGCGGATCGCGTGGCATCGGTGCCGCGATTGCTAAACGTTTAGCCAACGACGGAGCCGATGTTGTCATCACCTACGCGAGTGACACGAAGGCGGCCAATGCGGTTGTGAAAGCGATCGAGGAAAGCGGCCGGAAGGGGCTTGCGATCCAGGCCGATGCTGCGAATCGGGATGCGGTGCAGGCGGCTGTCGAACAGACGGCGAAGTCTTTTGGGCGTATTGATGTGCTTGTCAACAATGCGGGAACGGCGATTCCAAAGCTGTTTGAAGAGACCACGATTGATGAGATGGATCGCATGATTGCCATCAATTTTCGCGGTGTGATGGCAGCTACGCAAGCGGCGCTCAAGCACATGCCGGAGGGTGGGCGGATTATCTCGATAGGTTCCTGCGTTGGGGAACGCGATATGACTCCTGGACTCACCGCGTACGCAGCGACAAAGGGTGCGGTGAAGATGTTCACGCAAGGGCTTGCCCGCGAGGTTGGAAGACGGCGCATAACGGTGAACAATGTTCAGCCAGGACCTATCGATACCGATCTGAATCCTGCATCCGGCGACTGGGCCGCGCCGCAACTTGCGAACACGGCCCTGAATCGCTATGGGCATGTGGACGAGGTCGCTGCTCTGGTTGCGTTTGTCGCGAGTGCGGAAGCTGCGTATATCACCGGTGCTAGTTTGACTGTGGACGGCGGAACGAACGCCTGAGCGTTGATTCGGCGCAGCGCATTCTAATGAACAAATGGAAATATTTTCGATGAACCTGCAAGGAAGAACTGCTCTCGTCACGGGCGCATCTCGAGGCATCGGTCGCGCGACCGCATTGGCGCTTGCTGCGGCGGGGGCGCGTGTGCTGGTTCACTTCGCACGCGCCATCGAGGAAGCTGACGCGGTCGTCGCCACGATAAGAGCCAATGGCGGTGAGGCGGAGGCGCTGGGTGCGGACATGGCACTCTCCACGGGGCCGAGGACGCTTGCGCAGCAGGTACGCGGCCTCGTGGGCAATCGTTTGGACATCCTTGTGCTCAACGCGGGCGTGAGTAAAGCGGCCCCACTGAGCGACTACACTGCCGAAGATGTCGATGCTCTCTTTGCGACGAATGTGCGCGGGCCATTTTTGCTGGTACAGCAGCTTGTCCCGCTGCTGGGGGAAGGGTCGAACATCGTTGTGGTGACCTCCGTCGCAGCGCGAGCGATTGTGGGCAAACCCGGTTTGGAAAACCCGTCGATCCTTGCCTATGCATCGACTAAAGGCGCGCTGGAAACGCTGGTCAAAAACTGGGCGGCTATGCTGGGACCGCAGGGTATCCGCGTCAACGCGGTGGCGCCGGGCATCATCGATACAGATATGTCGAACTTCACGAAGACCGAAGCTGGCCGCGAAACGGCGCTTGCGATGCAGGCCCTGAAGCGCATTGGCAAACCGGAGGATGTGGCTGACGTGATCGCGTTCCTCGCTTCGGATGCTGCACGATGGATCACCGGAGCAAGCTTTCCTGTCGACGGGGGATCAAAGCTCTGAACGAAAAGCTGGCAGCGGAACACGCTTGCAGTCAACGAGTGACAAATCGCCAATGTGCTCAGCGAGCTAGGTAGAGACTTGTCGCCGATCTTTGGGCGGTCTCGTTTGCGTGATAAGAGATGTTCTCCGGATTCAAGCTGATCCGATGCTGCTGAAGCTGGAGCAATGGCAAAGCAGTGCAAATCAAACTAGTGATTGCGGGTGATGCCTAGTTGCTGGCCCTGGGTGGTGACGACGCCCCAGGCCATGCGGGGGGTGTTGTGGGCTATGCCTATTTGGCCGTCGGGGCCCAGAAGGATGATGCCGCCGTGGCCGCCTAGACGGCTATAGAGGTAGTCGATGGCGGCGGTGGCGGCGGCTTGCGGGGTGGAGCCGGTGGCTACGCGGTCTACTGCCCACTTGCCGAGGACCAGCTTCATGATGGGTTCGCCCCAGCCGGTTAGGGAGACGGCCGCGGAGAGGTTGTCGGCGTAGCAGCCGCAGCCGATGAGGGAGCTGTCGCCGACGCGGCCGGGGGCTTTGCTGAGGGTGCCTCCGGTGGAGGTGCCGGCGGCGAGGTTGCCGTACTGGTCGAGGGCTACGGCACCTACGGTGTCGTGCGAGTGGAGGGTGGGGTCGTCGATGCGGAGCTCTTCGGGTAGGGTGCGGTTGACTTCGGCTTCGAGGCCGGTTTGGACTTGGGAAGCATCGCTGGTGCCGGAGGAAAGCAGGTCCTTCGCTTCGCTCAGGATGACAATTTCTGAAGGGGAAGGGGGAGTGGTTTTGCCGGAGAAGGTGGTGTCGGGGGTTGCAGAGCCAACGACAGACTTGGGATCTCCACCGCTGAATGTCGTGTCTGCATGGCCGGCGGCTTCGGCGCGCTGGAAGGCCATGAGGCGGTCGCGTTCGCGGGGGACGATGAGTTCGGTGTTGTCGATGAGGCGCATGCCGTTCTGGGTGGCGAAGCGCTCGGCGCCGGGGCCTACGAAGTAGACGTGGGGAGATTTTTCGAGGACCAGGCGGGCGGCCTGGATGGGGTTGCGGAGGCGCTCGACGCACGCGACACCTCCCGTACGGAGGTCGGCTCCGTTCATGAGGAGGGCGTCGAGTTGGACGCGGCCGTCGCGGGTGAGGAAGGAGCC
>JBAVDD010000043.1:0-3372 GCA_049587035.1 Acidobacteriaceae bacterium
TGCAGAACCCGTTAAGTTCCGAGCTTGTGTTTGTGAATCGAGTCGCAGCGCCAACAGGTGCATCGCGGAATTAGAAAAGGGGAAGGGAATGAACGGAGGATTCGAGAACAGTGTCGCCGTAGTGACCGGGGCGGCACGCGGCATTGGACGCGCAATCGCCGAGCAGTTGAATGAGCAAGGCGCGCATGTATGGCTTGTGGACTGCGATGCGGATGGCCTGAGGGCTGCGGCAGAGTCGATTCTGCGACCAGACGGGTCCAGCTCGCGGTACACGGTGATCGATCTGGCTGACGCTACCGCAATTGCAACACTGGCGGGCGAGATCGCGGCATCAGAATCCAAAGTTGACATCCTTATCAACAACGCAGGAATCGAACTCGACCAACCCTTTGAAAAAATCACCGCGAACGCCTTTGACCGCGTAATCGCAGTCAACTTGCGAGCAGCGTTTTTGGTTAGCCAGGTATTGGCTCCTTTATTTCCCTCAACGGGCGGCGCCATCGTCAACATCAGCTCCATCCACGCCACGCATGCCTTTCCCAATTCGATTCCGTATGCCTGTTCGAAGGCTGGACTAGTGGCCTTGACCCGTAACCTGGCACTGGAACTTGCGCCGCAGCGCATTCGCGTCAATGCCGTTTGCCCGGGATACATCGATACACAGTTGTGGGAGGAGTTTCTCAGGGCCGCAAGCGATCCCGACTTAGTAGCCAGCCAGACGGAGGCACTGCATCCGCTGGGGCGGCGTGGGCAACCCTGCGACGTCGCGTCGGCGGCTATCTATCTTGCGAGCTCTTCGGCCACCTGGGTAACTGGAACAAACCTGGTCGTGGATGGCGGTCTGACAATTCGGGCTCACTTATGAATGATGGTGCCGGCATTGGATTTGATCGGAAATTTCAATATTAAAACCAATAAAACAATATTTCATGCCGGTTTTGCAGTATTCGAGCCTTAGTTCCAAAGCATAAGATGTGGTCGCCCACGAATTCCGATGGGTGGAGTAGCCATGAGAAAGCGCAAGAATTCTTTAAGTGAGACCCTGAAACAAGAGTTCAAGAAAGATATCGAGCTCTTCGAGTATTTTCTGGTTCTGCTCAACAGTTCCAGCCCCATCCGAAACGTTGAATTGATGTGGGCCGACGATCTTGAGCTGTTCGATCCCTCCCAGGGATCGCGCGTCAATACGGGCGGTGCGCTTGTGCAGCTTCAGGCGGCCAGCGCGGAGTCTACAGGCCGCAGTTCTCCCAGCCCAAGCACGCACTTTTGTGATCTAGTCCACGGTTTCGGTGCGCACGAGGAGCAAACCTGCGCGCGCAGTGACAAGCCGGCCAAGGAGCGTTGCCAGGCCACAGGGCGCAGTCAGGTATATCCCTGCCATGTCGGTCTTACCGATATTGCCGTGCCAGTCGTCTGTGAGGGGCGCTATCTCGGAACATTGTTCAGCGGGCAGGTCGCGACCGAGGCGCCTACGCCGGAGGGATTCGCCCGCGCTCGCCAAGCGCTGGAAGGCCAGCCGCACATCGATTTGGCGCAGCTTGAGGAAGCCTATTACGAGGTGCCCATTGTTACTGTGGCGCAACTGGCCGAGATGGTGCGCATGATGGAGGTATTTGCCCGCTATCTTTCCAATGCCTGGAAGCGGCTGGAAATCATGAGCGAGTTTCAGCAGATGCGGGAGCGTGAACTGACCCTTGACCGGCGCGAGCTCGCTGAAATCCTGCTATCAGGCCATGTTGACACCGAACCTGGAAGCACTCTTGACGGAGTGCGTGCACTGGCACGCAATGTCGGGCTTGAGCGGATGCCGGATCGTGTTCTGGTCCTGCGTTTGCAGGTTGGAATGGATACCGAGGCCGAGGCGGAGACAGTGTTCCCGCGACGGCCCGAGCTGCCCTCGGCGGGAAAGATCGGGACTCAGCTTACGCTGACGCGTGTCGCGCACATGATTGAAGACAGGTGCAGAAGCTGGCCAAACACGCTTGCCGCAGTGATAACGCCGGGCGAGATGTGCATCTTCACAGCGCAGAACTCGCGGTCGTCGAATCACGAGCGAATGTTGCTGGACGAGATCGCCAAAGCCTTGTTGCGTGTTGCGCGGTCAGAGGGATTGGTCAACGCAGTCATCGGCATCAGCGGTTCGCACCAGCAACCGGCTGAGCTGCTGCGTGCCTATCACGAGGCGGTGTCCGCACTTGATGCAGGCAATACCACATTGAGCTGGTTCGAAGCCCTCCCCGAACGTCAGCAGCAGCCCACCCAGGCATTGGGAAAGCTGCTGAAGGCGTTGCGGGCCGCGGAACCGGCGGCGATCAATGCGTCACTCAGAGAGTTTCTTGCTTCGGCGGCGCCCGCGGCGGCCTCTCTCGCACAACTCCAGCAAGGCCGTGGGCTGCTCACGTGGGCGTGCGAGCACCTTGGCCGCGAATTCGCCGAGTTGGGCGTAAGCTCCGAGCCCGTCAACCAAGCCAAGGATCACGCCATCCAGATCATCATTGGTTCGCCCAGTTCCTTCGCCATGGCTGAGGCATTTCGCGTCTTTGTCGAAGAGCTTCATCATCAGGTCGTTCAACTGTTCAGCCAGCGAGAACAAAAGATCGTCAGCGAGGCGCAGCGTCTGGTGCGTGAGCTCGGTCCTGAGAAGGTAACCATTCACATGCTGGGTCACAATCTCAAGCTCTCCCCGGGCCACCTGGGCCGCGTTTACAGCCGAACAACAGGGCAGACGCTGGAGGATTATCTCATTCGTCAAAAGCTGGAAATGGCTAAACGATTGCTGCTTGATCCCAGGCTGCATGTGGCCGAAGTATCCGACCGTTGCTGCTTCTGCAATCCGGCGTATTTCGCGTCGGTTTTCAAGAAGCACATGCACTGCACGCCGCGGGCTTATGCCAGCCAGCCACACCGGTTGGGCGCGCACGATACGTCCGCTGGGCTTGAAGCACCCGCAGCAGGATAAGTGAGGAGCAGATGCGAGCCCTAGTCTATACGGCACCGCGAGAGGTAAAAATCGAAGATCGTCCCCGACCGCGACCAGCCGAAGGCGATTGCGAAATCTCGGTTATTGCCGCAGGAATCTGCGGCTCCGATATCTCCGGATTTCTTGGACATAGCCGGCGTCGCATTCCGCCCCTGGTTTTGGGGCACGAACTCGTGGGCCGAACCGCGGAGGGCCGCCGTGTGGTGGTCAATCCGCTCGTTAGTTGCGGCAGCTGCAACGCATGCCTTGGCGGAATGCAGAACCTCTGCGCTAACTGGCGCCTGCTCGGCATGGATCAGACCACAGGATGCTACGCCGAGTTTGTTTCCGTCCCGCACACGCAGGTCTATGAGATTCCTGATGACCTGAGCGACGCACGCGCAGTCATGGCC
>JBAVDD010000044.1:0-7004 GCA_049587035.1 Acidobacteriaceae bacterium
GATCAAAACATCGCCGGCGGCACTACCTACCTCGACCAGCTCCTCGACCGCTACGACCCCCATAACGACACCCACGGCCTCGCACTCGCCCTTGCCGCCTACAATGCCGGCCCCGCTGCCGTAGACCGATACCACGGCATCCCTCCCTATCGCGAAACCCACGCCTACGTCGTCCGGGTCCTAAACGAGTTCAAGCGCCGCAAGCTGGCCCTCCAGAATGCTTCCGAGCACACTTCCTCTCCCAACCAGACCGTCGCCTCTCTCGGCGCCCACTGATGCCGCCTCCGGACACATCGCCAAACCTGCCCCCAAACATGACGCCTGACACGACGCCTGCATTAGCGCTCCCGACCCCCAATCCCCCTGCGACTCCCACCCCGAGCAAGAGCCTCTTCACCGCTCGCACCCTGATCCCCGTCGTCGTCCTTCTGCTCGCGCTCTTCGCCTGGCTCGTCCACTCCCACGCCTCCTTCAACTGGGCCTCCCTCGCGCACCAACTGCGTTCTGTCTCGCCCACCCTCATCGCCGTCGCCTTCTTCTGCACCTACCTCGGCTACTGGCTCCGGGCCTGGCGCTGGTCCATCCTTCTTGCTCCTCTGCACAAGACCAACACCCTGCAAATGCTGCCCTCGCAGCTTATCGGCTTCACCATCGTCGCGCTCTTCGGTCGCTTCGCCGATCTCGGCCGCCCCTACCTCATCGCCCGCCGCCTCAAAACCCCCGTCGCCACCCAGCTCGCCGTCTACTCCATCGAGCGTGCCTTCGATCTCGCCGCCGCCGCCATCATCTTCTCCACCACCCTGGCCTTCGCCCCTCGCGACATGCCCCACCACGAGGCCTTCGCCCGCGCCGGTGCCGTCTCTCTCGCCGCCACCCTCTTCCTCGCTATCTTCGCACTCTCTCTCCGCTTTGCCGGCAGCGCCGTCGCACGCATCGCCGCCAAGCTCCTCAAGCCCATCTCCGAACCCTTCGCTCACGCCTCCTCCGAGCGCATCCTCGAATTCAGCCACGGCCTCCGCATCGTCTCCACCCTCGGCGAGTTCTTCTCCGCTCTCGCCATCTCCGTCGGCATGTGGCTGGTCATCGCCGTCATGTACTTCGAGACCGCGCACGCCTTCCGCGCCACCCCCTCCCTCGCCACCCTCAGCTTCGCCGCCACCATGCTCCTGCTAGCCACCAGCCTCGGCGGCTCCCTCCTCCAGCTCCCCATCGTCGGCTGGTTCACCCAGATCGCCCTCCTCGCCGCCGCTCTCCACGGCTTCTTCAACGTCCCCCTCGAAACCGCCACCGCCTGCGGCGCTGTTCTGCTGCTGGTCTCCAACCTCGCCGTCATCCCCGGAGGCTTCATCGCCGCACACCTCGAAGGCATCACCCTCCGCGAAGCCGCGTCTTCTCCCTCCGCCTGATACTTGCAAGTCCAACTCTCGCCCTCCACGCAGGACTAAACTAAGGCCGATATGAAATGTCCCTACTGCGGCTTCACCGAAGACAAAGTCATCGACAGCCGCGAGAGCAAGGAAGCCGACTCCATCCGCCGCCGCCGCGAGTGCGAGCGCTGCAACAAGCGCTTCACCACCTACGAGCGCCTTGACGAGATCCCCTATATGGTCGTCAAGAAAGACGGCCGTCGCGAACCCTTCGACCGCCAGAAGGTCCTCACCGGCCTCCTCCACTCCTGCCAGAAGCGCAAAGTCTCAGTCACCCAGATGCAGGAGATCGTCGACGCCGTCGAAGCCTTCGTCATCGACTCGCCCGAGCGTGAGCGCTCCACCGCCTCCGTCGGCGAGCTCATCATGAACCGCCTCAAAGACATCGACACCGTAGCCTACATCCGCTTCGCCAGCGTCTATCGCGACTTCAAGGACGTCAACGAGTTCAAAATAGAACTCGAAGGCCTGCTCACCGGCAAAGACACCCGCAACAAGCGCCCCAACCCCCGCTGATCACTCTCTCTGTGCCCGTCATTCTGAGCGAAGGGCCTCTGTCGTTGCTTTTGCTTTTCTAGCTGTCATTCTGAGCGCAGCGAAGAACCTGCTTCTCGCGCGCGAAGAGCGCGCCCGTTCTTTCCAGCCTACGCATCCAAAGGAGCATCATGACCCTTCGCACAGCCAGCCTCCTCGTCCTCGCCACCCTCACCCTCTCCGGCTGCAAGAAGCTCCCGCATACCACCACCTCCGAAACCATCATCCACTCTCACCCCGCACCCGCAGTAAACCCCGCCACCGCCAGCGAGATCTCTGGCATAGTCCTCTTCAAAGGCACCCCCCCACCGCGAGTCCCCATCGACATGTCCGCCGACCCCGGCTGCAACCAGGCCAACCTGCCTAACCTCACCGAGCAGTACATGGTCAACGACCACCACCTCGCCAACGTCTACGTCTACATCAAGTCCGGCGCACCCAGTTACACCGCCATGCCTGACGCCCCACCCGTCATCATCGATCAAGCTGGCTGCCGCTACATCCCCCACGTCATCGCCGTCCAGCAAGGTGGCTCCGTCTCCTTCCTCAACTCCGATGCCACCTCGCACAACATCCACACCTTACCCACCCAGCCCGGCAACGCCTCCGTCGACATCTCCGAGCCCGCCCACTCCGCTCCCCGCACTGAAACCTTCGCCGTCCCCGAGGTCATGCTCCCCGTCCGCTGCAACAACCATCCCTGGATGAGCGCCTTCATCAACGTCGCGCCCAACCCTTGGTTCGCCGTCACCAGCCCCGACGGAACCTTCCACATCACCGGCATCCCCCCCGGCACCTACACCCTGGCCGCCGTCCACGAAAAACTAGGCGAGCAGGACATCCAGATCACCGTCGCTCCAAAATCAGTGGCCAACGCAAGCTTCACTTTTGCCGCCAGGTAGCATCCAACCCAAGATTGCTGTCAGACAGCCCTGAACCAAATGTTGTTGCACAGCACAGCAGATCAGCGCACTCCAGGAGCTACCGTCCACATGAACGTCCACCTCGACTTCGCAACCCACACCATCCCTCTGTGGTTTCTCGTCCTCTCCCTCTTCCTGCCCCGCATCTGCATCCTGATCGCATGGTTACAGCACAGCATGGTGCATTACATCCCGCCCGTCGTAGGCATCATTCCAGTCATCGTCGCGCTCCTCGTACCGCGCCTGCTCATCCTCTACTGGATCTACACGGACCTGGGCATCGGCATCTGGTTCCTGCTCCACGTCATCGCTCTCCTCATCGCATGGGGCGGCGGAAGCTCCCGCATCTACTCGCGCCGTCGTGTCACCTACGTCGATTAAGCGAACTCGCCAACCCGCGAACGCGCGTCTTGCTGACGCGCCTTCGCCATCTTGTTATCCTTAGAAGATGGAACGGCGTAACGTAGGCATTCTTGGCGCGACCGGCATGGTCGGACAGCGATTCATTCAGCTCCTCGCGGACCACCCCTGGTTCAACATCACCTGGCTAGCAGCCAGCGACCGCAGCGCCGGCAAGACCTACGCCGAAGCCTGCGCCTGGCGTCTCGACACTCCACTCCCCACACGCATCGCAGGCATGGTCCTCCAGCCCAATACCCCCGACGTCGCTGGACGCGGAGCCAATGGTGAATCAGACCTGCCTCGCATTATCTTTTCCTCTGTAGACGCGCCCATCGCGCGCGAGCTCGAGCCTCTCTTCGCCGCAGCCGGCTGCGCCGTTATCTCCAACTCCTCCGCCTACCGCATGGCCCCCGACGTCCCTCTCGTAGTCCCTGAGGTCAATGCCAACCACCTGACCCTCATCGAGCACCAGCGCACCCGCAAACGATCCGGCGGCTATATCGTAACCAACCCCAACTGCTGCGCCATCGGCCTCGTCCTTCCACTCGCACCCCTCGAAGAGCGGTTCGGAATCGAAAAACTATTCGTCTCCACCATGCAAGCCGTCAGCGGAGCAGGCTACCCTGGCGTAGCTTCGCTCGACATCCTCGGCAACATCATCCCTCACATCAAAAACGAAGAAGAAAAACTCCAGGAAGAGGTGGCCAAGCTCCTCGGCGCCTCCAACAGCTCCGGCTTCCAACCCGCGCCCCTAACCCTCTCCGCGCATTGCAACCGCGTAGCAGTAGTCGATGGCCACACCGAGTGCGTAAGCATCAAGCTCCGCAAGCCCGCCACCCACGACCAGATCCTCCAGGCCTGGCACGACTTCCAACCCCTCCACGGCCAGGGCCTCGACGGCCTGCATCTCCCCTCCGCGCCCCTCCACCCCGTCGAGTACGCACCCGAAGACACCCGCCCCCAGCCCCGCCTCGACCTCATGCGCGGCAACGGCATGGCCACCACCGTTGGCCGCCTCCGCCCCTGCACCCTCTTCGACTGGAAGTTCACGCTGCTCTCCCACAACACCATCCGCGGAGCCGCCGGAGCCGCCATCCTCAACGCTGAAATCCTGGCCGTCATGGGCAAGTTCGACTTCCGCAACTTCCCTCCCATCGCCTCCAACTCCAAGCCCGCAGAGTTGGTGCCAGCATGAGCACCCCGCGCAACAACATCGTCGTCATGAAGTTCGGCGGCACCTCCGTCGAAGACGCCGCCGCCATCCAACGCACCGCCGCCATCGTAGCCGGCCGCGTGCGCAAAGGCCTCAACCCCATCGTCATCGTCTCCGCGATGTCCAAGGTCACCGACACCCTCCTCGCGGCAGCTTCCTTCGCCGGGAAAAATGCACGTGAAGAAGCCCTCAAGCTCTCCGACACCCTCCGCACGCGCCACCTCAACACCGCCGCCGAGCTAGTCATCGACCCCGACCACCTGACCTCCCTCCAACTCAACATCCATCACGAGTTCGACACCCTCGACGACCTCCTCCGAGGCATCTCCGCCGTAGGCGAATTAACGCCAAGAACATCGGACAACGTAGTCAGCTTCGGCGAACGCCTCTCCTCCGTCATCGTGGCAGCGGCTTTCTCCCAGGTAGGTATCGTCAGTGCTCATACGGACGCCCGCACCGTCATCCTCACCGACGCGCACTACGGCAAAGCCGCGCCCAACGAACCCGCCATCGAAGCCGCGCTCACCGAGCAAGTCCTTCCCCTCATCGACCTCAACCGCGTCCCCGTCATGGGCGGCTTCATCGGCTCGTGCAACGGCATCACCACCACCCTCGGCCGCGGCGGCTCCGACTATACCGGAGCCCTGGTCGGTGGCGCCCTCCACGCCGGAGCCATCGAAATCTGGACCGACGTCAACGGCATCATGACCACCGACCCGCGCATCGTCCCCGAAGCCCTGCGCGTAAAAACCATCAGCTTCGAAGAAGCCGCCGAGCTAGCCTACTTCGGCGCAAAAGTTTTACATCCCGCGACCATCCTTCCAGCAGTCCAAAAGAACATCCCCGTCTTCGTTCTCAACTCCCGCAACGCCGAAAACGAAGGCACCAAAATCACCGCCGCACCGCCGCCCTGCGCCAGCCCCTTCAAGTCCATCGCCGCAAAAAAGAAACTCACCATCATCGACATCGTAGCCAGCCGCATGCTCCTCGCGCACGGCTTCCTAAAAGCAGTCTTCGACGTCTTCGACAAGCACCACTGCGCCATCGACATGGTCTCCACCTCCGAGATCTCCGTCTCCGTCACGGTCGACTCACGCGAAGCCCTCCCCGCCATCTGCGCCGACCTAGGCAAGATTGCCGACGTAAAGTACGAAGGCAACAAAGCCCTCATCTGTTTAGTGGGCGAAGACATTCGCGGCATCTCCGGCATCTCCGGCCAGGTCTTCTCCGCCATCTCGCACGTAAACATCCGCATGATCTCCCAGGGCGCCAGCGAGATCAACATGAGCTTCATGATCAACGAAGAAGACGTAGACGAGGCCCTCCGCTCCCTCCACAAAAAATTCTTCTCCAGCCCCGACCCCGCCATCTTCGACACCGAAGCCCGCACTGTTTCTACAACCGCATAGAGCGTCATCGAGAGCACTCGGAACCGACATCCTGAGCAAAGCGAAAGCATCCGCATGAGGGCTAAAATAGTCCCATGCGCATCCTCGTCCTCGGCTCCGGCAAAACCGGCAAACTCGTAGCAGACATAGCCGCCGAGCGCAGCCACACCGTCCGCGTCCTGGGCTCCCGCGAAAACCCCAACGCGTCCGCCCTCACGCCCGCCTTCCTAAAAGACTTCGACGCCGCCATCGACTTCACCACTCCCGAAGCCGTCGTAGCCAACCTGCGCGCCTGCCTTCCCCTCGGCCTCCGCATGGTCATTGGCACCACCGGCTGGTACGACCACCTCCCCGAACTCCGCACCCTTGCCGCGCACCACAAAACCGCTCTCCTTTACGGCACCAACTTCTCTATCGGCATGCAGATGATGCTCAAGCTGGCCAAAGAGATGGCCTGCACCCTCAAAGACGCCGGCTACACCTTCACCATCGAAGAGACTCACCACGTCAGCAAACTCGACGCGCCCAGCGGCACAGCCCTCACCCTCCGCGACGCTGTCCTCTGCAAAATCGACGGCCACCCCGCCAGCCAGAACAACCTCGTCCCCATCACCTCGCACCGTACCGGCGACGTAGAAGGCGTCCACTCCCTCATCGCCACCGGCCCCTGCGACCGCCTCCTCCTAACCCACGAATCCAAATCCCGCCGCCCCTTCGCCGAAGGCGCCGTCCGCGCCGCCGAATGGCTCTCCACCCAAACCGGCGTCCACGACTTCCACGAAGTCTTCGAAAAGCTCTAGCGTCTCCCCAGCACCACCTGCACACCACCCACAAACGCCCGCCCCGGCATCTGCACCCCCACAATCTCCTGGTACCCCGTATTGCTCAAGTTCGTCATCCGCAAATAAGGCTGCACCCGCGACTTATCCCAAGCAACCGAGGCATCCCACACCGGCGACACTCCCCTCCCCACGCGATTCACCACCCGCAACCTCTGCCGCAACAGCAACCCATTCGCATACCGCCCCACCCACTCCGCCACCGCATTCTGCACCGGATAATTAAACACATACTCCGACTGCAACCCATGCAATGCCGACTGCGCACCCTCCAGCGT
>JBAVDD010000045.1:0-17217 GCA_049587035.1 Acidobacteriaceae bacterium
CTTACCCACGCGGGACAGCGAGGAACGGAGGCTCTCGCTGGCTTGGCCGGGCAGAACCTCCTCATTGAGTTTGCGCCCGAGCTTGGACGCGCGCTGAAGAAGCTTCACGTTCCACACATACCTTTGCCGCCCGTTTGGTGGACTCCAAATCAATAGACGCCACAGTGTGCTTGAACATGGCGGCTTCTATCCCAGGCGGCATGGCAAATAAAACTTCAGACAAATCAAAGGAAAAACGAATGAAACTCGCAAAACGATTGTCACAAATAGCACTGTTGGCGCTTGTTGGAATTGCCCTATGCGCTGAAGCTCGGGCGCAAGCGATCGCGTATGACAAAACTGAGTTCATCACCAACAAGCTCAGCGAAAATGTATACACGCTCACGGGCTCACCAGGGGTTGATCCCGGACATCCGGAAGGAGCCGGTGGCCGAATTGGCCTTCTCGTAGGACCGGACGGAGTTCTTATGGTCGATGCGAGCTACGCGCCTCTCGCAGATAAGGTGCTTGCCGCGATAAGAAAGATAAGTCCTTCGCCGATACGTTTCCTGGTAGACACGCACGAGCATCCAGACCATACAGGTGGTAATCCGTACTTCGCCAAGATGGGTGCAGTGATCTTCGCGCGCGAACAGGTCCGAAACGATTTGAGGAAGGGGTTTCCACCGGCAGTTGCAGCCCTTATAGGAAATGGAGCTTCTGGAACTGATCCGGCCCGCCTTCCGACGGTCACGTATGGCCTGGGTAGCTCCGTCAAGATTTATCTGGATGGAGAAACGGTGGACCTGATTCCCGTCGTAGCTTCTCACACCAATGGCGACACCATGGTCAGATTCGAGAAGGCCAACGTAATCATGATCGGCGATTTCTACAGAAACTACGGCTATCCCTTCATCGATCCCGCTCATGGCGGCACATTCAAAGGGGTAGTTGCCGCATTGGATATGCTCACGAATCTCGCTGGCCCGGATACGAAGTTGATTCCCGGACACGGAACGCCCATCACCAAAGCAGACATCGCTCCGTACCGGCAGATGATCGTTGAAGTGCAAGCGAAGGTGCAGCAGATGATCGACGACGGGAAGCCCCTCAAGGAAGTTCTTGCGGCGAAGATCACTGCGCCTTACGACGCCAAAGTGCCAGGCGGTACCGCGCCATTACCTGCCGGATTAGGAACGAGCGCTGATCGGTTCGTCGGGTCGATGTACGCGGAATTGAAGGCTGCTCACTAGAGTAAGGGGCTCCGCTCTTAGCTCATCGGAACAGATTGCAGACTATGAAACGAAGGATGTGAAATGAAAATACGGTCCATGTTCGCCTTACTACTGGTCATCGGTCTTTGTATGAGCAACCCGATAGCGCGCGCGGTTGGCACAGGAGCCGCAGGAGGATCGAAGGCAACCAATGACTCCATCGAGTATTTGCGAGCTCTACTGCTTGACGACCTTCGTTCCACACATAACACGCCCGAATGGTTCATGCCCCTTACTACTGCGATTGCCGGGCTCACGCCCGAACAAGCCAAGTGGGTTCCCACCAATTCCTCGGGCAAGGTCAATCCGAATGCGAACCACTCGGTCGGCATGATCGCAAATCACATCCTCTTTTGGAATGCGAATGCCCTAGCGCAACTGAAAGGGGAACCGACTACCAACCCCAGCACGAATGACGAGACGTTCAACGACTTCAACCCCGCGAGATGGGAAAAGACCGTGCATGACCTGGACGCAGTGATGGCTTCGCTGGAACAGCTTGTCCAGCAAGCCGACCCCGCTACGCTTCTGCGGATCGCTCCGACCATCGAACGCATCAGCACCCACACCGCCTATCACACCGGACAGATTTTCTACGTTCGCAAGCTGCAAGGTTCGTGGAAGCTCGACAACGATGTCAACAAATGACCTATTTCGTATCCGAGACGTTTTGGTGATGCCCTTCGGCAACACGATTTAAAACCACGGTGTGGGACATTCAGTTAGATATGGAGGACTAGAGTTGTGTCAAACGGATCGCCTGAGGCAAGCCATCCCTTATTACATGTCCATGTATGTATCCATTGCGCCAGCATATTTCGCAGAGAGGAGATGGAAGGTCGAGCTCACACGACGGGACTCTTTCTGTGTACGAAATGCGGCAAGGAGGGACCGTTGAACATTGAAATTCGTGACATGCCTGATGACGGCAAAGTCTCGAAATTCACCACCGATTGAGTCACACGGCAAGAGGAAGTTTTCTCTGAACCGTCTGGCCGACGACCCCAAACTTTCTTCCGGCGGCTTTCACGAACTCATTCACAAGTCGGGATTTGCTGTCTGCACGCATCGCAAGGCTTGTGACGAGACGGAGACGAGGTTCGGCCAAGGGCCGCATGGTGATGCCGTCACGAGCAATTCTCCATGCCGCAGAGCGTGGCAAAAACGCAAGGCCGTGATGCTCACGGATCAGTTCAGAGGCTTCTTCGGGGCTGGTGAAATGGTAGATATCCGATGGATGGGCATCTCGGTCAGCGCCGACCGAATGGATAGCGTCGTACAGATGCGCGTTTGCATGCTTCCCCAGCAGCATCCAGTTTCGCTTGTGCATCTGCTCCAGGCGCAACTCGCGATATGCTGCGAGTTCATCGTCGAGTGGGAGTGCGATGTAAAAGGGATTGTCCGCAACGTTGAGAACGCTTAGTTGCGTCTTTTGAGGACCACCGGTTATTACGGCAAGATCCAGGGTGCCTGCGGTGACCTGACGAGCTAGCTCATTAGAAAAATTGCTCCAGAGCTTAGTCCTCATCTCAGGAAAGAGGGAGAGTTGTATCGAAAGAAGTGTTGAAACGAGAATCGGTTCTGTATAGGAAGACTTGCCGATGTTGAGGATTTCATTCGGCCCATCGAGGACAGCTCGAGCCGACAGGACCGCCCGTTCCGCATGGGACACGACTTCACGGGCCTCCACTATAAAGACACGTCCTGCCTCTGTGAGTTCGGCAACTTGATGACTGTGCTTGAAGACCTGAAAACCGAGGCCACGCTCCAATTTGAACATCTGCTTACTAAGCGTGGATTGACTCATGTTCAGCCTGTCGGCTGCTCTTGAGAAGTGAAGGTCTTCGGCAAGCACTATCGCTGCTTGCAACAGTCGGATCTCCGGTAAGACCATGACTATCCTCCAGGGAGCGGATTCTGGGAAAGACAGCAGCAATTCAAGATGGTGCGGAATCAACCACCGAATGCAAGTAATTGTAATCCTGAATCGTGCCGATTTGTGGATGTGTGAGCCACCGCATGAGGTCTCGTCATTCCAAAAAGGAATGACGCTCGCCCAAAATTTCATTGGACGGTTGGCCCTCCGAGCGCGAACCTCGCATGTAAGTAAGCGGGCAAGATTCGCTTGCAGAAGGGAGCCACTATGTACGACGAGAAAAAGCCACCGGCGAGTGCCGGAGCACCCGATGGCCGACCGCGCATCGACCGCGAGCCATTGCTCGACAGTCATCAGGCAGCGGCCATGCTCAAGGTCCATCCGAGGACGCTTCAGAGGCTTGTCCATCGTGGAGAAATCGCAGCCGTGCATGTCGGCAAGCTATGGCGTTTCAAGGCATCGGTGCTGATCGAATGGATCGACAGAGACATCGCCAGCTAAGGAACGAAACCCATAGAAAACCCAATGTTTTGTAGTGATATTCACGCATGATGGCGTTACGCTAATAGCAGCCATTCGTGCTGTGAAGTCGAGGAGAAATACCTTGATTGATCGCACACGATATCAATTTGGAAGCGTCACGCTCAAGAAGCGGGCGAAGGGAGCCGACGTTTGGGAGTTCCGGTATTACGAGACGCAGGCCGACAACACGAGGAAGCGTAAAGCGACCTTTGTCGGAACTACGAATCAGTACAAGAACAAGTCAGACGCTCGGGTAGCGGTAGAAGCCCTTCTCCTAAAACTCAACGAAGAAAAACCACTGCATCACCTGGGTGCTGTCACCTTCGGCGCAATCTGCGACCGATACATCGAGGAAGAGTTGCCGCAACGTTACTCAAGCCGGAAGTCGTATCTGTCGAATATCAAGCTGCATATTCGTCCAAGGTGGGAGCGCTACTTGTTGCACCAGATCCGGCCTATGGTGGTCGAAGGATGGTTGAAGGACATGGATATGGCCCCGAAGTCGAAGGCTCACATCCGCAGCGTCATGCACCTGATGTTCGAGTGCGCGGCCCGCTGGGAACTCTTCAACGACCGTCGAAATCCCATCCAAATCGTCCGGGTCAAGGACAGCACCAAGCGGCGGCATCGCCCAACTGTGTTGACTGTGCAAGAGTACGAAATCATCCTCGGTCTGTTGAAAGAACCCTTCCGAACGATGGTGATTGTGGCGCAGTGCCTCGGTCTTCGCGTCAGCGAGATCGCGGCGCTTCAGTGGCAAGACTTCGATTTCGAGCGTCAGCAGCTTCTCGTACAGCGGAGCATCGTGAACGGGAACGTCGATGACGTGAAGACGGAGTATTCGCGGGATCATGTACCGCTGGATGCGGCACTTGTAGAGGTTCTGCTCGTATGGAGCAAGGAGGCCACGCCGACGGAAGAAGGCTGGGTCTTCGCAAGCCCCCTGACGAACAAGCCCTACCAGACGACCGAGATTCAGAAGCGGCACATTCGTCCTGCGGGATGCTGCCTTGTGGAATGTCCGAAGTGCGGTGCGGGAGTTGGCGTCTGGTGCAGCCAGGTCAAACCTACCCCAAACGGCAAACGGCTACTCATCCACGAGGAACGGCAGGCCGCTGCCGGGAAGTACAGCTCGATTGGTTGGCATACGTTCCGCCACACCTATCGTTCGTGGCTGGACGAGACCGGAGCGCCGATGAAGGTACAGCAGGAACTCATGCGTCACGCGTCGATCCAGACGACCATGAATGTCTATGGGCAAGCGATGGCGTCCTCGAAGCGAGAGGCCAACAGCAAGGTCGTGGAGATGGTGCTCAAGCCGATGAAAGCGAGCGCCTAAAAACCATGAATTTTGCGAATGGGAGTCAGTGGGAGTGAATCGAGGGTGGTAGCTTCTGAAATTCGACTCGTAACTGATTGATTTGATTGGTTGCGGGGGTAGGATTTGAACCTACGACCTTTGGGTTATGAGCCCAACGAGCTACCGGGCTGCTCCACCCCGCAGTCCGATTATATGACGCGCTTTCCTGGGGGTCAATTAGTGGACCGACACGGGCTGAGCGTGTTCGTACGAAACTTTCACTCCCGATGGGGCGAACATGGGGCCATTGGCATCTATTCCTGTGATGGCTGCGGAAAGGGACCCCGTACAATCGGAACTTTTCCCTTGAAACCGCGTCTTTAGATACTGTCGGGTTCTCGCGTCCGTCCTAATAAATGGACTCGAGTGAGCGAGATCGCGCCCTCGTGGTCCACGATGCGCATGAGGAGTAGTCAATGAACGTTCGAATGATGCACAGATGGGGTGGCGCGGTACTGACCGGAGGTTTGTTCCTGGGTGCGTTAGGCGCTCTTGCGCAGGACACATCGAGTACGGTGCCCGATGCCCAGATTGAGTCCAACGTGCTGAAGGCGCTGGCTAGCGCACCCGAGCTGTCGACGCAGAATATTCAGTCGTCCACGGTCTACGGCACGGTAACCCTGACGGGCAACGTGCAGGATGAGGCGCTGCGCACCACGGCTGAGAATCTCGTGGCGCGGGCGCTGGGGGTCAAGAAGGTTGTCGACGAACTCACACTCGGGGACACACCTCCACAGGCGAACGACCAGGCCGGCCAGCCCGATGAAAACGGAGCGTCCCCCAATGGCCAGCCTGGAATGGATCAACCCGGTGCAGGCCAGCCCGAAGCGGGGCAGAACAATCAGATGGTGCTCCAGTCCGACGGCACCTACGCCCCTGCGCAGAATAATGCTGAGCCGCCCCCTGAGGGACAGCAAATGCAGAATAGCGGCGTGCCTCCACCACCGCCGGAGGGATACCAAGCGCAGCAGGGAGACCAAGGAAGCCAAGGCGAACAGGGCCCGCCACCTCCGGGGCGCCAGCCCATGGATCAGGGTTATGGTCAACAGCCCAACCAGGCTCCCATCCCCGGGGGACAGCAGGCGGGGATTGCTGTGACGGTTCCGCCCGGATCGATGTTGCGGATTCGCATCAACCGGGGGCTCGACTCCAATCACATTCGCGCGGACGCCCCCTTTGATGGAACCGTCCTCACGGATGTAGTCGCCGGCGGTGCCGTTGCGATTCCGCGAGGGGCGACGGTAAGCGGCGTGGTTGTCGGGGCCAAGAAGGCTGGCGTTTTCAAAGGAGAAGGAGAGCTTTCACTGCAGGTTAACAGTGTGATGCTGGGCGGCCAGGAGTATCCGCTGACCACGGATGTCTGGGCTTCCACGGGTCAGAACAAAACACCGGGCACGGTTGGCAACACGGTCGGCCTGAGCGCTTTTGGTGCGATCGTGGGTGCGATTGCAGGAGGTGGAACCGGTGCCGCCATTGGTGCCGGCGTTGGCGCTGGAGCCGGGCTGGCCGGATCCGCGGGCTCGCCACGCGGTCAGATCATCATCCCGCCCGAGTCGGTGCTGACCTTCCGAACCGCGGCACCGGCCACCGTTCGGACCGTCTCTGAGAGAGAAATGGAGCGGCTGTCGTATCAGGCCGGCCCGTCTCAGCAGAATGGGCCCCGTCGGGTTCGCTATTACAGCCCCTACTATGGCTACTACTACGGTCCACCGCAGTAAGCGGTGGGGCGAATCGAAGCCGAAGGCTGCGAGAGATCATCGCAGCCTTTCTCTTCGCGCCGTCCCGCCGCTGAACGATCCCGGTCCGCCAACCGCCTTCCGCTGATTTATACTCTACCCTGAGCCCCTGCGAGCAGGAGTGGTGCGTCTCGCAGGAGACCGCACCCGAGCCGTGCGCAAAAATCCCGGGCAGCGAGGTCTCCGTCCGAGACCCGTCTGAAGTGAAGGTCGTTAGCCAAGCATGATCCGCACCCTGCAGCAAGACAGCCGAGCCATCAAGATTATCTTTGCGCTCATCATCGGCGCCGCCATCGTCACCATGGTCATCACCCTCGTTCCCGGTATCTTTGATAACGGCGACGCCACCAATCCCAGTGTCTATGCCACCGTGCATACGCCCGGTGTGGTGGGCCGCATCATGGGTGAGACGACCAGCATTCCGACCGAAGACGTGCAGCGTGCCGCCCAGCAGCAGATGCAGCAGCAACAGCTCCCCGATTTCTATCTGCAGTTCATCATGCAGCGTGCCGGCCAGCTCCAGGTGGAGCGCGCGGTGCTTCAGCACGAAGCCGATCACCTCGGTCTCCAAGTCTCCGATGAAAGTCTGCGCACGTACCTCCAGCATGGCCCGTATGCCGAGTACCTGTTTCCCGGTGGCACGTTCGTCGGCCAGGACCAGTACATCAGCTTTGTTGAGTCTGCCTTCCGCGTGCCGGTGACGAAGTTTGAGACAGAGGTCAAGTCCGACATCGAGCTGCAGCGCCTCCAGGCACTCGTCACGGGCGGCGTCAGCGTCTCGGACAACGCCGTGCGTGCCCAGTATCTACAGACCGGAACCAAGGTCAAGTTTGATTACGCTGTAATCTCCGGGGCGGACATCAAGGGCGCCATCAACCCTTCCGACGCCGATCTGCAGGCCTTCTTCAAGCAGAATGCGGTGCACTACGCGACCGCGATTCCCGAAACCCGCAAGATTGAATTCTTCAGTTTCGAGACCTCCAACCTTCCCGGTGGCCTGCCTTCGGTATCGGATGCAGACGCTCAGGCCTACTATCAAGCGCACGCGGATCAGTACAAGACCCCTGAGGAGGTCAAGACGCGCCACATCCTCATCGCGGTAGCCAAGGGTGCGAACGCCCAAACCGACGCAGCGGCCAAGGCCAAGGCGGAAGACGTTCTCAAGCAAGTCAAAGCAGGGGGCAACTTCGCTGATCTCGCCAAGAAGTACTCGGACGATCCCGGCAGCAAGGATCAGGGCGGTGAGTTGCCGATGATCGCCACCAGCTCGCTGGATCCTGCCTATGCCCAGGCCGCGATGGCTCTCAACCCTGGCCAGACATCAGACTTGGTCCGCTCCTCCTTCGGCTATCACATCATCCAGACCGAAGCCAAGCAGACTGCCCACGTCAAGCCCTTTGCGGATGTGAAGGCCTCCATCGTGGAGCAGCTACAGACCCAGAAGTCCGCCGCCGCTTCGCAAAGCTACGCCGCACAGCTTACGTCCGAGGCGCAGAAGAACGGCCTCGATAAGACAGCCGCTGCACACAACCTCCATGTTGTGACAACGGACTATGTCGCAAAAAGCGGCATCATCCCCAGCCTGGCAGACTCCACGGGCCTCCTCACCGCAGCGTTCAATTCGACCAAGGGAGCTCCGCCGGCAAGCGCCTCCACCGGGGAAGGCTATGCCATCTTCCAGGTACAGGACATCAAGTCAGCTCACGCTCCTGATTTCGCCACCTACAAATCGCACATCCTCGACGACTATCGCGCCCAGAAGGAGCCGGAGCTGCTGAACGCACAGCTGATCAAGCTCTCCGATCTCGCCAAGAAGCTCGGTGACCTGCATAAGGCTGCGGCGCAGATGAATCTCACCGTCAAGTCGAGTGACCTGGTCGGACGCGATGCGCAGATTACCGACATTGGCTCCCTCACCGGTGCAGCCTCGGTGGTCTTCACGATGCCGATCGGGGGTATATCGGGGCCGGTCAACGAAGGCGTCAACGGAGCCGTCCTCCAACTCACCGATAAGCAGCAGCCCACTGGGGCAGATATCGCGCAGCACTTCGACGCGACCAAGGAATCTCTTCTCAGTCAGCAGCGCCAGGAGGCGTTCAGTGTCTTCGTCGATTCGCTGATGAACCGCTACCAGAAGGCGGGAGCCATCATCTACAGCAAGAAACCGACCCAGCTTCCACTCGGCAAATAACGGACCAACGCATGTACCCCATGCTGATGCCGCTTTTCCGCATCGGAATGGGGTACCGTCGTATGCGGCGGCATCCTTGGTTGCCGATTGCACGTCCTACCTTTAGAGGATGATCGCAGCAAGAGGGCCGTATGGAATCCGGAGAATTTGCTGAGTTTGCAAAGTTTGTAAGGTTTAACGATGAACGTTGAGCGCATCTCCGGGATACTGTTGCATGTCACCTCTTTGCCTTCGCTGGGCGGCGTCGGCGACTTCGGCCCGGCGGCCTATGGATTCGTTGACTTCCTCGCCTCTGCAAAGCAGCGCCTCTGGCAGGTGCTTCCACTCAGTCCCACCGGCTACGGCAGCTCGCCGTACTCTGCGCTGTCGGCCTTCGCCGGCAATCCGTTGCTCATCAGTCTCGAGTTCCTGGTACGTGATGGTTGGCTCGCAGAGGAACGGCTGAAAAGTGTACCCACAGGCCTGCCCGGGCACGAGGGTCCCTGCGATTTCGATAAGGCGTTTGCCGCCAAGATTCCCCTCGTCGAAGAGGCCGCGGCCAACTTCCTTGACAACGCCACGCAGGAAGAGCGTCTTCGCTTCCAGAAGTTTTCTCAGGACAACATCTCCTGGCTTACCGACTACGCGATCTACAGCGTCCTCCGCCGCCGATTCAACTACCTCAGCTGGAGTGACTGGCCCACCGAGTATTCCCGGCGTCAATCTGAAGCGCTGTCCAGTCTGATGAACGAAAACTCCAGGGAGCTCGCTGTCGAACAGGTGGTCCAGTTCTTCTTCAGTGAGCAGTGGACCGCTCTGCGTGCGTACTGCGCCGAGCGCAAGATTCGCATCCTTGGCGATGTCGCGATTTTCGTTAGCTACGACAGTGCCGACGTCTGGACGCATCCCGAGATCTTCGAGCTCGACGAAAACCTTCACCCCATCCGCGTCTCCGGCGTTCCCCCGGATTACTTCTCCTCCACCGGCCAGCGTTGGGGGAACCCGCTCTACAAATGGGCTCTGCTGCAGGAGAACGGCTTCGATTGGTGGATCGCCCGCATCCGCCGTGCGCTCACGCTCTACGATCAGATTCGTCTCGACCACTTCCGTGGCTTCGAAGCCTTCTGGTCCATCCCCGCCGACGAACCCACTGCCGTCAACGGTCAATGGGTCAAGGCCCCAGGCCATGCGCTCTTCAACCGCCTCAAGGAGATCTTCGGTGACCTCCCGTTCATCGCCGAAGATCTCGGACTCATCACCAAGGAAGTCGACGAGCTGCGCGAGTACTTCGGCATGCCCGGCATGCGCATTCTGCAGTTTGGCTTTGCAGATCGCGGCGGCCACCTCTACCTTCCCCATCGTTACGTCGAGAACACCGTCGTATATACCGGCACGCACGACAACAACACCTCCCTTGGATGGTGGCGAAACGATGTCACGGAGGACGAGCGCGCCAACGTTCAAACCTACCTCCATCCCATCGAACACGACGCCGACATTGTCTGGGCGATGATCAAGGCAGCGGCAGGTTCCGTTGCCGCCACCTGTATCTTTCCGCTCCAGGACATCCTGCACCTGGGCAGCGAAGCCCGCATGAACCGCCCCGCCGCTGCCGCCGGCAACTGGGCCTGGCGCTTCAGTCTCGACGCCTTGCACCCCGATCTCGCATCTCAACTCGCCGCCATCATGGCCATGACCGATCGCGACGGCTATGAGGAACCAATCGAGGGTCCCGCAGCAGGCGGACCCACCGATGAGGCGTCGCTGCGGGTCCGCGAAGGTTCCCAGTCCTGATCCCCCCCTCTCACGGCAAGGTTCGTTCCTTGTTCGTCCGCAACCGAGTAAACTAGAAAAAAAACGAGGAGACATCCGTGCCACTTTCCGGTGAAGCCATTCGCACCATGAACTACGTCGACGACATCTCAGTTACCCTGCGCCGCATCCTGTCGGTCCTTCCCGTGCTGACTCCTGAAGAGCGAGAGCGCGTTGCCGAGCACATCCGCCATGCCGAACCCAGCTACGAGTCCGTCGTCACCGCGGTATCTGCCAAGTAGCGTCCGCCGCAGGAGCCCCTGCAGGATTTAGTGGGCGCTATCAGGCTCCGGCTTGTAAGCCTTCTCAATCAGCGCCCGCGCTTCGTCCGTAGCGCCTCTTGTGTTGTCCTTCGTCTGGATTGCCAGCCGATATTCATTCACTGCGCGCTCCCGCTGCCCTGCGATATCGAAGATCTTCCCCAGGTTGACGTGACTCCACACCTCCGTCCACTTCGGATCGCCGTCACCGCGCAGGCAATCGCGAAAGCTGTTCGCCGCCGCCTGGTAGTTCTTCTGCGAGTAATAAAACTCTGCTAACCGGTAGTTCGCCAGCGCGCTTCCTCGATCCACGCCCAGCGCCTTCTGAAACTCCTCAATCGCTCCGCTCGGATCTCCCTGTGCCAGCGACTCCTGTCCCAGCAGCACATCCGTCCTCAACCTCAGCTCCGGCGTGCTCTTCAGGATCCAGTCGTCAGGGTCCAAGATGATCTTCGTCGGCCGCCCCGAGCTTTCAATCGAATACTCCGCCGCGCTCCCGGTGACATCCACCCGCCGATTCAATGTCTTGCCCTCGGTCTCAATGCGTAGCTCCACTGGCATCGAGAACACGTCAAGATCCTGCGCCATAGACCCCACCGTGCGAAACCCCTTGTCCCCGCCCAGCCGGAAGACGCTGTAGTTGTTCGTGTACGCCGGCGCGCCCGTTCCATCCAGCCACTGCGAGAAGAACGCCGTTAGCGGTAGCTTCGAGACAGCCGCCGCCAGCGCCTCCACATCCGCCGTCGTTACTCCCTTGTCCGCATGTTGTTTCACCAGCGCCTGCAGAAACTGCGCGAACGTTGCATCTCCCATCTCCCATCGAAGCATGTGGAAGATCATCGCGCCCTTCTCCAGCGTCATCGACTGAAACTGCGGCGAGAACGGGTCGACGCGCCCCAGCGCGGTCAACGGCTCCGTATCGTAAGCCAGGGCACCAGCCTCTACATCCGGAATTGCATCTTCAAACGCTGCCTTCCCACCCGTATCTTCCAAAAACATCAGCTCTGCATAGCGGCTCATCCCATTCGTAATCCACGCATCGCTCTGCGTCGCAGGAGAAACCTCCGACCCCCACCACTGGTGCGCCACCATATTCGCCAACAACCGCGCACTCCCATGGCTCGGCTTGATCGCAATCACACCGGGCCCCCACGCCGCGGACACCGAGTCGTCCGGCAGCTCCACCACGTTCAGCCGGCTTGTCTCCGCGTCGCCAAACGCGCTGCTCATGTACGCGAATGCACTCGCCACAGTCGCAGCAAACACCTCGCCCTTTGCCTCGTTCTGCTGCGTCAGATAGACCTCGACATTCGGCGCTTCGGAGGACGCAATCGCCGGAAGAAACCTTCCCGCAACCAGGCTTCCCGGAAATCCCGGTTTGTTCCACTGGAAGTCGAACTGCGTGCTTCCATCCGCCAGGTCGTGTCCGCCGCCACGCGTCGCGCCGCTGCCCACCACCGTCTCGCCCTTGGGCACGCTCACATGAATCTCCGCAGTGAAGCGGTCCGTGTACAACCCCGGCAACGCAATCGGAAACCACCGGCCCGGATAGAGCAGTGCACTCACCGGGTCATGCACCTGCACAAAATCAATCCCATGCACAGGACTCGTCGCCAGCGTCGGCACACCCGCATACACAAACGTCCACGTCACGCTGGCCCCCTTGTGAATCACCGCAACAGGCGTCACGCTCACAGTGGAATCCCCGACGTTGCGCACATAGTTCAGTTCAGTATTTGTGCTGTCGCGGATGCTCGTCGGCTGCAGTGCATTATTCAGTCCGAACACGGCCGTATCTACGTCCTCAAGCGCCGTAAACGTCACCGAGGTCGTCGCGCTCAATCTTCCTGAAGACGGATCGAGGTCCACGCGGATCACATATCCAGTCACGTCAATCTGCGGCCGCAACGGGATCGCAGCCTGCGCATTCACCGCTGCAATGGCGAGTGCCAGCGCGATCATCGCAAAGCGACTGAGCGGCATCCTCATCCCTCCGCCTCCGCGGACATCAGGCGAACCACTGCATCTGCCACGCGCGAGATCGGAGACCCACTCGCAGCAACGCCATCCTCGTCGGCGGGCAATAACCTGCGCCGCACCTCGCGCAGTCCAACCATCTGCCGCTCGCGTTCCTCGCCGTCCATCAGCAACGGCCCCAGCGCCGACGCGACATTCGCCGCCGTAAAGCTCCCCTGTAACAGCTCCGGTATCAGCCTCCGCCCTGCAATCAAGTTCACCATCGACACCGGCAGATTTCCATTCAGATCGCGCTTGGCCTCAAGCTCCACCGGATACTCCACCAGCTTCTTGGCCAGAGCAAATGTCAACGCCGACACGCGATACACCACCACAAATGGATTCCCCACGATCGCCGCCAGCACCGTTGCCGTCCCACTCGCCACTACCGACGCCCGCGCGTGAAACAGCGCCTCCGCAGCATCCGGAACCAGCGTCAACCGCAGCGTCGAAGCCTCCGGCCCAAAGTACCGCAGGTGTTCCGCGTTCAGCTCATGGATGAATGACTGCAGCGCTGCCACCTCAATCGTGGAGGCCACCGGCAACAGAAACTCATAGTGCGTATACGCCGCCGGATCAGATGGTTGCCGCGTCGTATCGCCATCGAAGGTCGTATACGCCGCGGAACTGTTGATCAAATCGCTCATCGCCAACTCATGCAGCGCCGGCAGGTTCGCCCGGATCTCCTTCCACCGGCTGCCCGGCAGTAGCGCGATCCAAGTCTTCGCCGGGTCCAGATCGTGCTGCGCCGCATACATCTCCCGCGACATCGACATCACCGCGCTCGTCACCAGCGGATGTCCGACAAACTCCGCGTCCACGCCGCGCTCTCGGTAGAAAGTCTCCTCAAACGGAAAGATCACCAGCATCTTGTCTACTCGTTGCTGCACCCACCGCAACCGTCCGCGCTTCCACGCCCACAGCTGTGGACTAACAAACCACACCACTGGAACGCCGGCCCGTCGCAGATGCTTGGCTAGTCGAAAGTTCACGTCGGGAAAATCGATCAGCACGGCTACATCCGGCCGCTCCCGCCGAATGCTCGCGACCAGCTTCCGATAGCTCGCATAGATATGTGGAATGTGTCGCAGGATCTCCGTCACGCCCATCACTGCAACATCCTCGGCGCGCACCACTCGTTGCTGCCCAGCCTCGGCCATGTGGCTGCCGCCCAACCCCGTGAAGCTCGCCTCCGGCAATCGCTTGCGCAGAGCCGTAATCAGCGCAGCGCCATAGGCGTCGCCAGAAGCCTCTCCGGCGGAGATAAAGATGCGCGGGTTGGGCCTCGTAGCGATGCTACAAGTCTATCGCTGCGTTTACGATGGGTGCATCGGAGGTACATATGCCCGGCCCACCCCGCACCTTCCGCGCCACCCTCGAGCAGGGAAGTCCCTCGCTCGGCTGGATCATTGCGCGCGTCCCCTTTGACCCCGCCGCCGCGTGGCCAAAGATGATTCGCCTGCGCGTACGAGGCGAGATCAACGGCTTCGCCTTCCGCACCTCGCTCTTTCCCGACCCACGCGGCGGCTTCCATCTCCTGATCAACCGCACTATGCAGCAAGAGTCCGGCGCCTATCTCAGTGACGCCGCCGAGTTCCATCTCGAACCCGACCTCGACGAACGCCCCGCCGAACTTCCCGACGAACTCGCTGTCTTGCTCGACGGCGAACCCGGACTGCGTCCCTGGTACGACGACCTCACAGAGTACACCCGCCGCGAGATCGGTAAATGGATCACCAGCGTCAAATCCGACGCCACACGCATGAAGCGCGCCGAGCAGATGGCCGAACGCCTCCTCTCCACCATGGAAGCCGAAGCCGAGCTCCCGCCGCTCATCGCAGCCGCCTTCCGTCGCAACCCAAAGGCACGCGCAGCCTGGGAGAAGCTAACGCCGCTCCATCGCCGCAATCAACTCTTCGCCGTGTTCTACTATCAAACCCCCGACGCTCGCCATCGCCGCATCGACAAGATCATCACGACGCTCCTGGAATCCGCAGCCAAGCCCGCGCTCCGGAAAAAGCCCCGCGCCTAAGCTGGCACTGCTGCCGCGTCTTCGTCCAGTTCCTGGTCCTTGTACTGCAGCTCATACAGCTTGTAGTAAAGCCCATGCATCGCCAGCAACTCCTGATGCGTGCCCTGCTCGCGTAGCTTGCCTTTGTGCATCACCAGAATTGTGTCCGCGCGTTGAATTGTCGACAGACGGTGTGCAATCAGCACCGAGGTCCGCCCCGTAATCATGCGCTCCAGCGCCAGCCGTACCCGGAACTCCGTCTCCGTATCCACCGAGCTGGTCGCTTCATCCAGAATCAGAATCCCCGGCCGATGCGCCAGCGCTCGAGCAAAGCTGATCAGTTGTTTCTGCCCCGTCGATAACGTGGAACCCCGCTCCAGCACCGGCTCTGAAAACGCTTGCGGGAGCGTCCGAACGAAGTCCGCAACGTTAACTTCCTCCGCGGCATGCTCCACCTCCCCGTCGGTAATCCAGTTCGAACCCAGCCGGATGTTCTGTGCAATCGTGCCCGAAAACAGGAAGGGATCCTGCAAAACCACGCCGAACCGTTGCCGCAGCTTGTGCAGATCCTGTTCGCGGACATCTACGCTGTCCACCATCACAGCGCCGCGCTGCACATCGTAAAACCGCATCATCAGCGCCGTAATCGTAGTCTTGCCCGCGCCCGTATGGCCGACGATCGCAGCCGTCGCATCCGGTTCCACCGTAAAACTCACGCCGCGCAGTATCCACTCGATATCGCCGCACTTGCCAAGCTCTTCCTCTGGAAGCGTCTGCACCCGTTCGCGTTGCTCTGCCGTGAGCGTCTGGTAGGTAAACCAGACATCGCGAAACTCAATGCTTCCGCTGCCGTCACCCTGTGCAGGATGAGCGCTGGTCGTCTTGATCTCCGTCTCTGTATCCAACAGCTTGAAGATCCGTTCAGACGCAGCCATCGCAGCCTGCAGGATGTTGTACTTGTCGCTGAGATCCTGAATCGGCCGGAAGAACCTCTGTGCATACTGAACGAAAGCGATCAGGATCCCCAACGTCACCACCGGATGCAGAAAGCCCGCATGCGCAGCCAGCGCGGGCGTCGCATGCAGTACAGCAATTCCGCCGCGCCAAATCACCAGCGCGATCGCAATCGAACTCAGCAGTTCAACCACCGGATAGTACAACGCGTAGGCAAAGATCGCGTCTGTCCACGCCTTCTTGTTCTCGAAGTTCACCGCTGAGAAGTCGTTGAACGCTCGCCGCTCACGGTTGAACAGCTGCACCACACTCATGCCCGACACATACTCCTGCGTGAACGAGTTGATCTTCGCCGTTGCCGCCCGCTGCCGCCGATAGCTGTCCCGCACGTACTTGCGGAATAGGCCTGTCGCATAAAGAATCAGCGGAATCACCGACAGCGTCAGCAGCGCCAGCAGCCAGCTCATCTTCACCATGATCGCCACAATGAAGCCCAGCACAAACACATCTTCAAAGATCGCCAGAACGCCGGAGGTGAACATATCATTGAGCGCATCGACATCCGACGTCAGCCGCGTAACCAGCCGTCCCACCGGATTGCGATCAAAGAATCCCACATGCATCTGCTGAATATGGCGGAAGATCTGGCTGCGCAGATCGAACATGATCTTCTGTCCGGTCCACTGCATCATGTACGTCTGCACAAACTCTAGTCCGAAGATCAGCCCCAGCGACGCCAGATACAGCAAGCCAATCTCCGTGACACCGCGCACCGGGTCTGCGCTGAGCTTCGAAGCCAGCCACGAGTGCTTGTCATGCGTCGGCGCAAAGTAGTTGTCCACCGCCACCTTGACGAAGTATGGCCCCAGGACATCGCTGCCCGCCTTTAGCACAATGGCTACAGCGGATACAGCCACCTGTAGCTTGTACGGCGAGAGATAGCGCACCAGTCGGCGCATCAACCGGCCGTCGTAGGCCTTGCCTATAACATCGTCGTCGGCCGTTCGCCGCGAGTCATCCGGCTTGATCGGCTGAGGTGGCGCCGCGGTCTTCTTTTGCTCGTCGGCCATATTGGCTATTTTAGATGTTCTGCACGCTCTTAGAGATTCTGGCATGCCCAATCTTCAAGCGCTTCCGCATGAACCAAGGGCTGCCACGTGAAACAATGGCCCTATGCGTGTGAATGCACCGAGAATGACATCCGCCGAGCCCGGGCAGGGAACCGCGCTGGGCCTCTACCTCTCCGT
>JBAVDD010000046.1:0-2408 GCA_049587035.1 Acidobacteriaceae bacterium
CCAGTAACCAACGCGACCATGGCGTTGCGCGAGACCTCTGCCGCGCGGCCAGCGAATGCGCCCAGCGTGCAAGCAGGAAAGCTCAAACCCATGCGAGAGATGCTGTACATCACCTTCAGCGAGAAGCTGCATGCAGCGCCGCAGGAGGAGGGCAAGAGCATCAACGTGGGCGCGCTCATGAAGCTGGTGGCGCGCAACGCGAAGAACGGAGCGCAGTTGACGCCGCAGGGCACGCTGCGCTGGCCGCTCACCAGCGCGCAGGCCGACGCAGTGCTATCCGAAACACGCGAGCTGCTGGAGATGCTTCGTCCGCACTGCGCATCAACACCTTAGCCGGAGGCTGCAAATCAACCCGACCGCAATCTGCGCTACACTTTGCGCATCATGAAATTCAGCCGTCTTCTCGCCTGCCCACTCCTCACCAGCCTCATGATGAGCCTTCCAGTCCACGCGCAACGCATCTCCGCCGATGGCGGCAATCAGACCTTCGACTATCTCGCCAACCAGTACTTCCAGGACATCTACTTCAAGTTCGCGCCGTCCGCAGGAACCAGCGCCGGGTTGCATCAGTATGACTCGCAGCTGGAGGATTATTCTGCAGCGGGGACGCAGCAGGAGATTGCGGCGCTGCATGATTTCGAAAAAAAGCTGGAGGCGATTGATCCAGCCGCGCTCGATGCGGAGCCCGCGGCGGACTACCAGATTCTGTTGAACAACGTACGCGGCGAGCTGCTGCAGTTGGAAGTGGTGCGCGGTTGGCAGAAGAACCCGGATACCTATTCCAGCGGTGTCACCAACTCGATCTTTGTCATCATGGAGCGCCCCTACGCGCCGGTGGATGTGCGGCTGCGCGCGGCGATCGATCGTGAGAAACAGATCCCGCAGGCGCTCGAATATGCACGGCAGAACCTGAAGAATCCTCCGCACATCTATACCGAGATCGCACTTGAACAGATTGGCGATGACGTCAGCTTCTTCCAGCACGATGTCCCCACCGCCTTCGCAGGCGCCACCGACGCCGACGCCAAGGCCGAATTCGCGAAGAGCAATGCCGCGGTGATCGATGCGCTGAAGAGTTACGGTGCGTGGATGAAGACCGACCTGTTGCCGCGTTCAAACGGTGACTTTCGCTGGGGCGCCGACACCTTCTCCAAGGCGCTCGCGTATAACGAGATGGTCGATATCCCGCTCGACCGGCTTCTGCAAATTGGCTACGCAGACCTGCACAAGAACCAGGCGGAGTTTGCGAAGGTAGCCAAGGAGATCGATCCAACCAAGACTCCGCAACAGGAACTCGCTGAGCTGGCGACCATGCATCCGGCTCCCGACAAGCTGCTGCAGGCCTTCCACGACCGCTTCAACTCAGAGGTAGCCTTCATCCGCTCGCACCACATCATCACGATTCCGAGCGACGTGCAGCCGACGCTCGAAGAGACGCCCCCGTTCATGCGCGCAACCACGCAGGCGTCGATGGACCCTCCGGGGCCTTTTGAGAAGAACTCGAACAAGGCGTACTTCAACGTGACGCTACCAGACCCGAGTTGGTCTGCAAAACAGACATCGGAGTATATGGCAGCGTTCAACATCGGCACCATCGTTTCCACCAGTGTCCACGAGGCGTTCCCTGGTCACTATGTGCAGTTCCTCTGGCAGTCGCAGTTTCCGTCGACGATTCGCAAGGTGCTGGGCGCCAACACCAACATCGAGGGATGGGCGCACTACTGTGAGCAGATGATGCTCGACCAAGGCTACGGCCAGCCGGGCGCTGGAGCGACGAACGAGCGCGAGTCCAAGCTGATTCGGCTGGGCCAGCTGCAGGATGCGCTGCTGCGCGATGCGCGCTTCATCGTCTGCATCCGCATGCACACGGGCGTGGGCGGAGCGTTAACCATCCCCGAAGCGGAGGACTTCTTCGTGCAGCAGGGCTATCAGTCACGGCCGATTGCCGAGGTTGAAACCAAGCGTGGCACCTCCGACGCGCTCTATCTCTACTACACCCTCGGCAAGTTGGAGATCATGCAGCTGCGCGCCGATGTGCAAAAGAAAGAAGGCGCGGCATTTAACCTGCAGCAGTTCCACGACGCCTTCATGCGCCAGGGCTTTGCGCCGATCAAGGTCATCCGCAAGGCTATGCTGCACAACGACAGCCCTGTGCTCTGAGAGGCATGAAGTAGGAAACAGGAAGTAGAAACACCAAAGGCTACGCGGGGTGCGTGGCCTTTGGCGTCTTCGGAGCCGAGATCGCGGCGCCCAGCCAGTGGAGCTCGTCGCCGGAGAAGCGGCTGCTCTCGATGGCGGCGACGTTCGCGCGCAGATGGTCGAGCCGCAGCATGGAGGGAACGACAACCTGCACCGGCGTTTCGTGCGTGATGACGTTCAGCACCACGTCTGCGAGCAGAGCGTCGTCC
>JBAVDD010000047.1:0-5029 GCA_049587035.1 Acidobacteriaceae bacterium
ACCAAACCCCCAAAAGCCCTCACGAAGAACCACTAACCCAACCACCAACACCAACGTTGCCGTTGCCGTTGCCGTTTTGTTTGTCATCCCGCAGGGATCTGCAGTTGCAGTTGCTTGTTTTACGCCGTCATCCTGAGCGAAGCCCCCGTACCCCCCGCCACCAAATACCATCGCGCCACGTCACGCAAAGCATCCGCCAGTCCAAGCGCTCTCGCCCTCGACTAGCGAACGTGAGCCCGCAAGAAAACGCCTGCCCAAATCAAGCCACCCACAATGCCAATCGCCGCGCCAACGAAACCCACTTCGGCAATGACATAGCGGAAGCCAATCGACTCAATCGCGCCCGTGAGCGCTGCATACGCAAGCAACAGAAGCGTCGGCACCAGCCCAAGCAAAAATCCCGCGACGACACGAAGGATGCACCGAACGGCAATCACCGACGCACCCCGCGCGCTCACCCCTTCAAACTCCCGCCGTCCGCGCAGGACCGCAGCCACCCATACAACGGAAACGCCTCGGCCATCTCCCCAACCTTCCCCCGAATCCCCGCCAACCGCGCCGCATCCCCGCGATGCTCCAGCGCCTCAGCGATCCACCCCGCAATTGTCTTCATCTCGCCTTCCTTCATCCCGCGAGTAGTCAGCGCCGGCGTCCCAATCCGAATCCCGCTAGGCTTCATCGGCGGATTCGTATCGAACGGAATCGCATTCTTATTCACCGTGATCCCCGCCGCCCCCAGCGCACTCTCCGCCTCGGACCCAAACATCCCCCCCTCGCTGCCGCCAGCAAACACATCCACCAGAATCAAATGCGTGTCCGTACCACCAGACACCACGCGATAGCCCTCAGCCTGCATAGCCTCCGCCAGCGCCTTGGCATTCGCCACCGTCTGCGCCGCATAAGCCTTGAACTCCGGCTGCAGAGCCTCCTTGAACGCCACGGCCTTCCCCGCGATCACATGCACCAAAGGCCCACCCTGCTGCCCCGGAAACACGCTGCGATCAATCGAAGCCGCCAACTCCGCCTTACACAAAATCATTCCAGCCCGAGGCCCCCGCAGCGTCTTATGCGTAGTCGTAGTCACCACATCCGCATGCGGCACCGGCGAAGGATGTGCCCCACCCGCCACCAGCCCCGCAAAGTGCGCCATATCGATCATCAACTTCGCCCCAACCTTATCCGCAATCGCCCGCATCCGCACAAAATCAAACTGCCGCGGATACGCCGACCCACCTCCAACAATCACCTTCGGCTTCTCGGCCACGGCCTGCTCTTCCAGCGCGTCGTAGTCAATAACCTCCGTATCCTGCCGCACCTTATACCCGGCAATCCGATAAAGCTTCCCCGAAAAATTCAACTTGTGCCCATGCGTAAGATGCCCGCCATTAGCCAGGTCCAACCCCAGAATCGTCTCCCCCGGCTCCAGCAGCGTCATATAAGCCGCAGCATTCGCCTGCGATCCCGAGTGCGGCTGCACATTCGCATGCTCGGCCCCAAACAACTCCTTCGCCCGATCCCGCGCCACATTCTCCACCACATCGGCAAACTCGCACCCACCGTAGTACCGCTTGCCCGGATACCCCTCGGCATACTTGTTCGTAAAGACCGTCCCCACGGCCTCCAGCACCGCCCGCGAGACAAAGTTCTCGCTGGCAATCATCTCCAACCCCTCATGCTGCCGCATCACTTCATTCGAAATCTGCGCAGCAATCTCAGGGTCACTAGCACTCAGGGGAGCATTCAGATCAATAGGCATATAGCAACATTTTACGCCGCGCACGGAAAACCTGGGCTCCCCAAAAATTCAGTAGCCGATTGAAACTCTTGCAAGTACCCTCAGTCTGAGCTGCGAGCAAGAAGCAAACATCAACGAGAACCACAAGGATGCAACAAGCTTTCGGAGGCAACATGATCAAGATGCAGGCACGCAAATATAGTCAGATCTTCTTTCTCGTTGCCTGCGCTCCAATGCTCACCGCAACGGCCCAGCAACCACAGACGTCGCCTGCAACCAGTCTGCTGCAGCGCTACCCGGACTCAATGAAGCTCTATCAGCAGAAGCGCTACGCCGAGGCCGCCGCGATCCTCGAGCCGTTCTACACTGCCGGTCCCGATGGCATGGGTTGGTATTGGAACTCCGCCATGTATGACCTCGCATGCGACGAAGCACTCGCCGGTCATAAACAAAAAGCGTTGGATATCCTCGAAGCTTGGCAAGCCAAAGGAAGCACCGTTACCGCGCAGCAACTGGCTACTGACACTGACCTCGCCTCGCTCCATGATGACCCGCGATTCACGCAGCTCGTACAAGTGACGCGCAGCGACGAACGCCTGTGGGCGCACGAGCCCGGACAAAGCCTTCCCTTCGCTCCAAACCTCAGCGAGGACGTCAAAATCGCTGGCCTTTCCACTATCTGGTCAGAAGCCCGCTTCAACTTTGCATTCTTCGACCGCCAACCAGACTTCGATTGGAACCAGACCTACCTCGACTTCCTCCCCAAAGTGCGAGCAGCCCAATCCACCGAAGCCTACTATCGCGTGCTCATGCAATTCGCAGCCCTCCTCAAGGACGGCCACACCAACGTCTATCCCCCCGAAACCATTCAGAACGACTTCTACGGCAAACCTGGCCTGCACACGCAACGTATCGAGAACACAGTCGTAGTCACAGCCATCGACGATCCCACTCTACTCAAGCAGGGTTGGCATGTGGGCGACGTGCTTTTGAAGATCGACGGCGAAGACATCCAACAATACGCAGAACGCGAGATCGCTCCCTACCAGAGCTCTTCAACGCCACAAGACCTCGAGGTACGAACCTTCGACTACGCCTTACTCAGCGGGCGCGCCGGCACCAGCCTTCACCTCACCGTACGCAACGCCGCGGGCCAGCAGCAGGAGCGCATCCTGACCAGGTTAACGCTCGACGATCAAACGAAGATCAGGAAAGCTCCAAAGGCTTCCTTCCAAATGAGGCCCGACGGCATCGCCGTCCTCACGATCAACGAGTTCGAGGACACCGAAGGAACGAAGGTCCTGCTCGCCAACCTGCCGCGCGTCGCCTCATCGAAGGGCCTCGTCATTGACATTCGCGCCAACGGCGGTGGCAGTACGCCGGTGGATCTGCTGCAGGTGCTGGCGCGGCATCCATTTCGCGGCGCCCTGATCCATACAAGAAGCTACATAGCGGCGTACCGCGCCAAGGGTGTGCTCCCCGGCTGGACAGATGTTCCCCCATTTGAAGTTCCCGCCGATCCCGACCACCACATCGACGTGCCGGTTGCCGTCCTCACCAGTGCCCAAACCTTCTCCGCGGCGGAAGATTTCGTTGCAGCATTCGACGCCATGCACCGCGGCATCACCGTGGGAGAACCAACCGCAGGTAGCACCGGTCAGCCGCTCTTCTTCCAACTGCCCGGCGGCGGCAGCGCCCGTGTCTGCACCAGAAACGACCGCGCCCCTGACGGCACCGTCTTCGAAGGCCTGGGTCTACGCCCCACTATCCTCATCTCACCCACCGTCGAGAGCCTCCAGCACGGCACCGACATCACGCTCAACCGTGCAGCATCAGCACTCCTCTCCGCAAAATAAACGAGCGGCCCTCCCGCTGCCCACCGCGCGAAGCCCTCACCGTCCGCGTAGGACCCTACCTCGCCACGCGAAGCCCCTCGCCGTCCGCGCAGGACACTACCCCTGCCGAGCCAGCACAATCGTCATATCATCCGGCTGTTCCTGGTTCCCGATCCAGGCCTTTACAGCCTGCAGCGTATTCGCCGCCAGCACGGTCAGCGGCTCACTCCTCCGCGCCCGCACGAACTCCATCAGCCGCTCCTCGCCGAAGTCCTCGCCATTCTTCTCCGGCTCGGTCAACCCATCCGTATAGGCGACAAACAAATCCCCCTGCTGCAGCTCGACGGTCGCCTCCTCATACTCCATCCCCGCGAGCAGCCCCACCACAGCCCCACCCACCTCCAGCTTCTGCACGCTCCCGTCTTTCGAGATCACCAGCGGCGGCAGATGCCCCCCATTCGAGTACGTCAATCTCCGCGTCGCCGGATCGTACGTCGCCAGAAACAACGTCGCATACCGCGCACTCTGCGTGCTCCGATACAGATGATCATTCAGCAACTTCAGCAACACCGCCGGCGAAGGCCCCGCCCCACCCTCCAGCCCCACCGCCGCGCTAAACGCCCTGTCCGCCGAGTGCAAACCACTCATCAGCAGCGCCGCCGAAATTCCCTTCCCGCTAATGTCCCCCAGCGCCAGCGTCACATGCCCGCCCGGCCCACCGTCCACCGCATACCCCGGCCCATATCCAAAAATAAAATCGAAGTAATCCCCACCCACCGTCCGCGCCGGCAAGCAAGTTCCATGCACCTCCAGCGTCCCCATCATCGCCGGCGACTTCGGAAACAGCGTAGTCTGCACCTCCTGCGCAATCGCCAGCTCATTCAGCAGCCGTTCCTTTTCCCGCTGCTGCACCAGCAGATCACTCACGCTAGCCGCCATCCCATTAAACGAAGTAGCCAGCGCCGCCAGCTGGTCCTTCCGCTTCACCGGTATCCGATGCTCCAGGTGCCCCGCATCCAGCGCCCGCGTGCCTTTGTACAGCTCCGCTACCGACCGCGTAATCGTCCAACTCAACGTCGTCGCCATCACCAGCGCAAACAGCTCCAGCATCGCAAAGAAGGCCGCAATGCCAATCAGCACCCCCCACATCACCTTCCCCAGCTTCACCGACGAAGCAAACAGCTGCGCATACAACATCGTCGGCCGCGAGATCACCGCAAGCATCCCCGACAACGTATTCCCCGTCTGCCACTCCGTCACCTGCAGCGGTGCCGGTGAAAACACCACCGGCGGATTCAGATAACGATGCTTCACAGCCTTCAGCGGCACGCTCGAAACCGCGTCGAAATTCACCCCCCTGAACAACGCGCTTGCACCTTCCACCCGGACATTCGAGTGGACTCCGACCGGCACCGTATCTCCGTCATCGTCATCGTCCGCAGCCAGCTTGGAGAACCCC
>JBAVDD010000048.1:0-3827 GCA_049587035.1 Acidobacteriaceae bacterium
GTGGAGCATGGTGCGGACTTGAGGACGGTGCAGACGCTGCTGGGGCATGCGGATATTGCTACTACGCAGGTTTATACGCATCTGGCGATTGATCGGCTGAAGGCGGTGCATCGGTTGCATCATCCGCGGGCTACGCGGCGTGGGGTGGAGGCGTGAGCCGACAGTTTAAATCATTGATGTTGGCTCTACTGTTTGGGACGCTTGTCGCGGTTGTGTCTACGTTGCCTCTTTGGCGCGATCTTGGTGATGCCGGGGACTTCTTGCTTCTGTTTTCCTTGCCCGGGGCCATCGTTGCTCTTCCGCTCGGAGCGATGGGTCTTGTGGGTAACGCGCATGATCCCAATTTTGTTGTGATGGCCATGGTCGATGACATCGTCTATACATGGCTGTTCTATTGGCTGATGTCCCGGAGGCTTCCGCGTGAACCCAAAGTCTAAGAGGCCTTTTTCGGAGTTGGCGGAGAAGTTTCTCGCGATGATGCGGGATGAACGGGGGGCGAGTGAGCATACGCTGCGGGCTTATTCGCGAGAGGTGCGGGGGTTTGCTGAGTTTCTTGCGGAGTTGTTGGGGGATGGTGCGGGGATGGATGCGGTGGAGCATTCGCATATCCGCGCTTATATGGGTTTGTTGCTCGATAGAGGGTTGACCAAGGCTAGTGTGGCGCGGGCGCTGGCTGCTATTCGGAGTTGGTTTAAGTGGGCGGCTAAGGCTGGGTTGGTGGAGAGTAATCCGGCGCTGTTGGTTAGTACTCCGAAGCTGCCGAAGCATCTGCCGAGAGTGCCTAGTATGGAGGAGTTGGGGAGGGTGCTGGATTCGTTAGGTACTCAGGGTTCAGAGTCTAGGGTTCAGGCACGGAATTCTGGGGCCGCCCACTCACGCGCCAAAGGCGAGCGCGTGAATGGGGCACCCAGAGTTGTGGATTGTATGTGCGAAGAGGATGGTGAGGCGGCTACGTGGCCGGAGCGGGAGCGGGTGATCTTTGAGTTGCTGTATGGGTGTGGGATTCGGAACTCGGAGCTGGTGGGGTTGGATTTGGATTCGATCCATTGGAGTGATGATGCTGTTCGCGTGTTTGGCAAGGGGAAGAAGGAGCGGCTGGTGCCACTGGGTGATGCTGCGGCGGAGGCGGTGAGGGCTTATCTGCCGCTGCGGCAGGCGAAGCTGGAGGCTGCTGGGTTGGGGAAGCTGGTTCATGATGGGCCATTGTTGATTCGGCTGCGCGTGGGTGCGGCGAAGGGAGGGGCTCGGTTGACTACACGGAGTGTGGGGAGGATTGTGAAGTCGATTGCGGTGGGGCGCGGGCTGGCGGCGGATGTGCATCCGCATACGCTGCGGCATGCGTTTGGAACGCACATGCTGGAGGAGGGTGCGGACCTGCGGGCGATCCAGGAGATGCTGGGGCATGAGCGGCTGTCGACTACGCAGCGGTATACGCAGCTGACCGTGGGGCAGGTGCAGCGCGTGTATGACGAGACGCATCCGCGGGCGAAGTAGGGCGGTGGTGCCGGTCTTCTTGAGGTCGCGCCGGGATGGCGCGCAAACCTACAGGTCTCTCCGCGACGCAGGACGATAAAACAGTCCTGCTCCGGTCGAGATGACAACTCTGTACTTACAAGGGCCGCTCTAGTTTGGCGTGGGAGTTTTGTCCACTGAGTCGATGACGAGGGTTTGGACAGGGATCTTTTGCGGCTTTAGGAGAAGGCCGGTGGACTGCTTTAGGGCTACGTTGAGAGGTGGGAGATTGCTGTCGGGGTGGGCGTCGGGGTTGGGTTCGTAGCTGAAGGCGATGTCGTAGCTGCCGGCGAGGTTGGTCTGGTCTACGACGGGGAAGCCTGAGGGAGCGGTTAGGTATTTGGCGAGGATGGGCATGGACCAGTTGAAGCCGCGCATCTGGCCGGGGCTTACGTTGGTGCGGAAGCCGGGGAAGTGGCCTCCCACGGTGGGCGTGAGGTGCGTGCCTCCCTTGGCGATGAGCAGGGCGTAGCCGCGGATGGGGCGGATTTCGGTGTGGGCTATGAGATGGAAGCGCTGGCGGAGGAGGTCTTGAAGGCGAGGCTTTAATTCGTCGCGCGTGAGATGGACGCCGGGCTCGGGCTTGGCGATGACGTCGTAGAGATTGGTCTCGAGCCACGAGGGCTTGTTGGCGATCTGGCTGTTGTCGATGCCGTAGGCGAGCTGGATGAGGAGCGCGAGGGATACGTGGTTGGCGAAGAAGCGGCCGATGTTGGGTGGGCTCCAGCTGCCGGTGTTGGGGTCGGCGCTGGGTGGGGCTGGGCGGACGGTGGCTACTTCGAAGGTGGGGTGTGTAGGTTGTGCGGACTGCGCTTGTGAGATGGCCGCTTGCGTGGAGACGAGGATGAGAGAGCAGAGCAGGAGATGCGGACGCTTCATCTTGTGCTTCATGCTACTGTGCAGCATTTGGGTTGTCTATGGATGGGGCTAGCGGAAGCGGATTAGGTAGATGGCCATCGCGACGCCAAGGACTGCTAGGAGGATGGCCAACGCTACGGCGGTGCGGGAGGGTTTGCCGGGCTGCCAGGTTCCTGAGGCTAGTTGCTTTGTGATGAGCAGGTGGTTGATGACGGCGGTGATGTTGATGAGGACGCCTAGAAGGACCAGGGCTACGCCGGTGATTACCGAGTGGGTGGTGGAGGTTTGGGTGGGCTGGTGCTGGGTGATGCCGAACTCGCGCAGGAAGAGGCCGAAGCGGCTGACGGCGAAGCCTACGCCCATGAGGCCGAGGCCGGTGCGAATCCAGGCCAGGAAGGTGCGCTCGGCGGCGAAGTAGACGCGGGGGTCTTGTTGGGGGTTGTCGGGCATGAGGGTGATTGTAGTGCGCGGCAAGGTTAGGCGGCGGCTAGTGTCAGTTGCTGCTCGATATGTTTTTGGAGGAGGTGCATGAGGGCGTGCTCTTCGAGGCGAAGAGCGTGGGGGTGGTCGGAGTTGGATGGGCTCAGGTCAGCTAGGAGGCCGGCCATGGCGCCTGTGAGGTAGGCGTCGAGTACGGCTGGATGGATGTAGCATTTGCGGCAGACGGCGGGGGTGTTGCCGAGGCGCTGGGCTACGGACTTGATGGCTTCGACGATGTTTTTCTTGAGCTGGGTTTCGGTATCGGTGGGTTCGAAGTCCCGGAGGGTCATGGCGGCGAGTACGGTGCCGGCCCAAGTGCGGAAGTCCTTGGCGGTGAAGTGGGAGTCGGGCGGGGTGAGGGTGTCGAGGTAGGCGTTGACGTCGGAGGCGTCGATGGAGTGGGGTGTGTCGGTGTCGTCGAGGTACTCGAAGAGTTCGTAGCCGGGGGTGTCGCGGCAGGTTTTGACGATGCGGGCGAGGCGGCGGTCGGTGAGGTTGATGGTGTGCTCGACGCCGGACTTGCCTTTGAAGTTGAAGGTGAGGCGGGAGCCGTGGATGTCGACGTGGCGGCGGCGGAGGGTGGTGAGGCCGAAGGAGTGGTTTTCGCGCGCGTAGGACTCATTGCCGATGCGGATGAAGGTGGTTTCGAGGAGGCGGACGACGGTGGCAAGAACTTTTTCGCGAGAGAGGCCGGGGAGGGTGAGGTCTTGATTGACGCGCTCGCGGATGGTAGGGAGGGTGGCTCCGAAGTGGAGCATGTGCTCGTACTTGGACTGGTCGCGGACCTCGCGCCAGCGCGGGTGATAGCGGGATTGTTTGCGGCCGCGGGCGTCGCGACCGGTGGCCTGGAGATGGCCGTTGGGGAGGGGGCAGATCCAGACGTCGACCCAGGCTGGCGGGATGACGAGAGACTTGATGCGGGCGAGGGTTTCCTTGTCGTCCGCGCTGCGATTGCGGAGTGGTTTGCCGTCGGGAGT
>JBAVDD010000049.1:0-4649 GCA_049587035.1 Acidobacteriaceae bacterium
GTTGACTGTATTTTATGTTGACAATGGCATGTCAGATACCCTAAGTGTTGGGTCGCCTATGTAAGCGAGCGAAGGTCTGGGTGCATGCGGCGGAGGGCGATTTGGGAGACGAGACAGGGGTAGGAACGCTGGCTACGCGGAGGACGTTCTGTTGGTCGGCTGCTGCGGTGGCGGCGATAGGGATTTTGCCGGCGGGGTTCGTGGGGGAGGAGCAGGCCAAGTCAGAGGGTGGGTTGGCTCGCGATCCTATGCGGCCGCAGTTTCATTTGTTGCCGGCTCGGAACTGGATGAATGATCCAAATGGGCCTATCTACTTTAAGGGGCGGTATCACATGTTCTTCCAGTACGATCCGCTGGCGGCGGTCTGGGGGGACATGAGCTGGAACCATGCTGTGAGTACGGACATGATTCATTGGCGGCATCTACCGCTGGCGTTGACGCCTACGCCGGGTGGGCCGGATGCTTATGGGTGCTTTTCTGGGTCGGCGATTGCGGTGGGTGAGCGGGTGTATGTGGTCTATACAGGGGTGCAGAAGAGCAGCGATGCTCTGGCTACGATTCGGGATGGTCAGAACAATATTGCGGAGTCGCAGTGTTTGGCTTGGAGCGACGATCCGATGCTGGTGAAGTGGGAGAAAGATCCAGTACCGGTGGTGGGGCGGCCTCCGGTGGGGATGAAGTTTACAGGGTTTCGTGATCCTTCGGCCTGGAAGAGTGGGGATGGGTATTACATGACGGTGGGGTCGGGGGTGGAGGGTGTTGGTGGTTGCGTGTTGCTTTATCGCAGTAGGGATTTGAAGAGTTGGGAGTATCTGCACGAACTGACTAGCGGGGAGTGGGATGGGAAGAAGACGGCGAACCCTTGTGATGATGGGGAGATGTGGGAGTGTCCGGAGTTTTTTGCGCTGGGCGATCCTTCCAACGGCGGCGGGCATGTGCTGATTTACTCGACGCTGGGGAAGGTGTTCTGGGAGTCGGGGGTGTTGGATGCGGCTTCGATGAGGTTCACGGCTAAGAAGAAGGGGGAGTTGGATTGGGGTGCTTTTTATGCTCCGAAGACTCAGCTGGATGCTCGGGGGCGGAGGATTCTTTGGGGGTGGATCCAGGAGCGGAGAGATGATGCGGCGATGAAGGCTGCGGGGTGGAGTGGGATGATGAGTTTGCCTCGGGTGCTGACGCTGGATGCAGATGGGTCGTTGCGGATGGAGGTGTTGCCGGAATTGGCGACGTTGCGGGCGGGTGCGATAGCGGCCGAGAAAGGTGAGGCCGGGGCGAGACGTGCGGTGCTGCCTCGGGCAACGGGCGAGGCATTGTGCGTCGGGGCGCGGGCTAAGGATTTTTTACTCATGATGGGCTATGGGACAAGTGAATTGTGGAACGTGCTGATGAAGATTGCGTACGAAGCCGAAACCCATGCGTTCAAGGTGGACGGGCGAACGATTGCGCTGGAGGCTGGGGATACGCCAAACGTGCATGCGTTTGTGGATGGGTCGGTGGTGGAGGTGATTTTGGGGGAGCGGGTGGGGTTTACGAAGAGGTTTTATTACACGGAGGGCGTGGCTCCGGATATTGTTGTAGTCGCGGATGGGGCGGAGACGTTGGAGGGTTGGAGGGTTGAGGCGATTTCGGAGGATCGGTTGACGGGTTGAGGGAGGTAATCCCAGGGGCTAAAGCCCGGACCTATCTCAGAGGCAACGACAACGGCAAGAGCAACAGCGAAAGCAACAGCAGCGACAAGAGCAACAGCAACGACAAGAACAACAGCAAGAACAACAGCAACTACAGGGGTCCTTCGCTTCGCTCAGGATGACGGCGTTAAACAAGCAACAGCAAGAGCAACAACAACGACAGAAGCAGATCCCTGCGGGATGACAAACAAAAAGGCAAACGCGACGGCACCCATAGTGGATGCGGACTTTAGTTGGAGGATGAGTTGAATCGATATCTTTTGAAGGCCACGATCGTTGGGGCGTTGGGGGGGTTGCTGTTTGGGTTTGATACTGCTGTCATTGCCGGGACTACTGAGCAGTTGACTACGGTGTTTCATCTGACGCCGACCACGCTGGGGCTGACCTTGTTTATTGGGCTGGTGGGCACTGTGATTGGGGCGATGACCTCTGGTGTGCTGGGGCAGAAGATTGGGGGGCGGGAGGCGCTGCGGATTATGGCGTTTCTTTACCTGATCTCCGCCGTTGGTTGTGCGTTTGCCTGGAGTTGGGATGCGCTGGTGGTGGCGCGGTTTGTGGGTGGGTTGGGGATTGGTGGATCCAGCGTTCTGGGTCCGGTTTATATTGCCGAGCTGGCGCCGGCTAAGTGGCGCGGGCGGATGGTGGGACTTTTTCAGATCAACATTGTGGTGGGGATCCTGCTCGCTTACCTGTCGAACTATGTGATCGTGGTGCAGAACCTGGGGGCTGCTCAGTGGCGGTGGGAGTTTGGGGTGGCGATTCTGCCTTCGCTGATCTTCCTTGTGCTGCTGTATGGGATTCCGCGTAGCTCGCGGTGGCTGGTGACTACGAACCAGACGGATGAGGCGCTGGAGGTGCTGCGGCTGATGGGGTCGCCTAACTCCGAGGAGGAGTTGAAGGAAATTATCGATTCGGTGCATCTGGAGCGCGGGGTGAAACCGGAACCGCTGTTCAATCGTAAGTATGCGCTGCCGTTGTTTCTGGCGGTGACGATTGGGATGTTCAACCAGTTGTCGGGGATCAATGCCCTGCTGTATTACTCGAACTCGATCTTTGCTTCGGCGGGGTTCAGTTCGAGCTCGGCGGCGCTGCAGACGGTTGGGGTGGGGCTGGTGAATCTGCTGGCTACGTTTTTGGGGATGAGCCTCATCGACAAATTGGGGCGCAAGACGCTGATGCTGATTGGATCAGTCGGCATGGTGATTGCGCTGGCGGGTGTGGCGTGGGTGTTTGCTTCAGACGCGCACAAAGGGCTGCTGATGTGGTGCTTCATGCTGTTTATTGTGTTCTTTGCTATCTCGCAGGGATCGGTGATCTGGGTGTATATCGCGGAGGTGTTTCCGTCGCGGGTGCGGTCGAAGGGGCAGAGCGCGGGGTCGTCTTCACACTGGATTATGAATGCTTTGATTGCGGGGGTGTTTCCTTACATTGCGGCGAAGAGCCATGCGCTGCCGTTTGTGTTTTTTGCGGTGATGATGGCGGTGCAGTTCTTTGTGGTGTTGTTTATTTATCCGGAAACCAAACAGCGGTCGCTGGAGCAGATTCAGGCAGGGTTTGGGCTTGGGTAGGTCGGTTAGTAGCGAGGCCACGCGTTGGGGGGTTGGGTGTAGCGGCGAGGACCTCGGAAGAGGCGGACGGTCAGGGCTCCGAAGAGGAAGCCTCCTACATGCGCCATGTAGGCTACGCCGCCGTGTTGCACGTGGGCTACTGAGCCTACGTTGAGGACCTGGATGAGAAACCAGAAGCCGATGAGCAGGATTGCCGGGATGTAGGTGATTCGGACGAAGAAGAAAAAGAAGAAGATGGCGCGGATGTCGTCGCGGGGGTAGGTGACGAGGAAGGCGCCCATGACGGCGGCGATGGCTCCGCTGGCGCCCAGGGTGGGGATGAGCGAGTGGGGCGCGGCGGCGACTTGCGCGCCCATCGCTACCAGGCCGCCAAGGAGATAGAAGAGGGTGAAGATCCAGGGGTTCATCAGGTCTTCCATGGCCGGACCGAACGCCCAGAGGAAGATCATGTTGCCGATGATGTGGAACCAGCTGCCATGTAGGAACATGGAGCTGAGCAGCGTGATGAGGTTGTGGCCGGAGGTGATGTTGGCGGGGACCGCTGCCCACTGGTAGACGAAGGCGTTGCCGCCCTGGAGCTCGAGGAAAAAGACGAAGGTGTTGAGGACGATGAGGAGGGTGGTCGCGATGGGGAAGCGCGCGCGGCGGCGGGATGCGTCGCCGAGTGGGATGAGAGCTGCCAAGGGTGTGGGCCTCCGAGGGGCTTTGCCGAAGGGTAACAGGTCTGGGGGTGGTAGTTTTATTGCAACGGGAGAGATGGAGCGTTATGGATAAGGCGGCGGTGTTGAAGGGGTTGGAGGAGATGGGGTTGGTGCCGGTGTTGCGGGCGGCGTCGGTGGAGAAGGCGCTGGCACTGGCGGAGGCCGTGGCTGCTGGCGGGGTGAGTGTGCTGGAAGTCACGATGACCGTGCCGGGAGCGCTGGAGGTGATTCGGCGGCTGGTGAAGGAGCGACCAGGGATGCTGGTGGGCGCGGGGACGGTGCTGGATCCGGAGACGGCAAGAGCTTGCATTCTGGAGGGCGCGCAGTTTGTGGTGAGCCCGGCGCTGAATCTGCGGACGATTGCGATGTGTCATCGGTACTCGGTTGCTGTGCTGCCGGGGGCGCTGACGCCGACGGAGGTGGTGACGGCCTGGGAGGCAGGGGCGGATGTGGTGAAGGTGTTCCCTGCTGGAGCGATGGGTGGGGCGAAGTATCTGGCGTCGCTGAAGGGGCCGCTGCCGCAGGTGAAGATGATTCCTACGGGTGGGGTTTCGCTGGGGACGGCGCGGGAGTTTCTGGAGGCGGGGGCGTTTGCGCTGGGCGTGGGGTCGGATCTGGTGGATGCCAAGGCTATGGCCGCGGGTAAGCCGGAGGTGGTGACGGAGACGGCGCGGAAGTATCTGGCGGTGGTG
>JBAVDD010000050.1:0-9955 GCA_049587035.1 Acidobacteriaceae bacterium
CAGCAGCATCGCCAGGAACATCACGATCGCCGGCAGCCTGGAGCTCACCTCCGCGTCCGCCGGCAGCTTCAACACCGCATGCAGCACCAGCGCATACAACAACCCGATCGTATCGAGCCCGTGCGCATAAAAGTTCCAGATCGCATGCCATCCCGGCAGCCTCGCCACCCGCAGAATCACCAGCTCGTCATACCACAGGTAGTCGCTCGCCGAGAGCCCCACCAGCGCCACAAAGAACAGCACCAGCAGCGCGCCCATCAACACATTCGCATGCCGCTCCACCCACGTCCCCACCCCTTCGAGCGCAGCGCTGACCTTCTCTTTTACTTCAGAACCTGAAATCATCTGTCTCTCGATTTTGATGCGGGTGACTAATCTTATAATCTAATCTTGCCCGAAACGGAGCCGCATGCCTACCCGCGCACACCGCGTGCCGCCTGCGGCACGGGCCTGTAAAGCTCTTCGTTGACTCGTCAGAGGATCTCCATGCCGCCCTATGATCTTTGCATCGTGATTCCCACGCTCAACGAGCGCGAGAACATCGGGCTCTTACTGGATAAGCTGCACAACACCCTCCATGCTATCCGCTACGAGGTCATCGTAGTAGACGACGACTCCCCCGACGGCACCGCCGCCCTCGTCAAGCACCTCTCCCGCACCCAGCCCAATCTCCACGTCCTCCATCGCATCGGCCGCCGCGGCCTCTCCTCCGCCTGCATCGAAGGCATGCTAGCCACCGCCGCGCCCTACATCGCCGTCATGGACGCCGACCTCCAGCACGACGAAACCGTCCTTCCCCAGATGTTCCATCTCATCTCCACCAACGACCTCGACCTGGTCGTAGGCTCGCGCAACATCGGCGGTGGCAGCATGGGCGACTTCTCCAGCTGGCGCGTCCGCCTCAGCCGCCTCGGCCGCCGCCTCAGCGGTGTCGAACGCCACGCCGTCCTCACCGACCCCATGAGCGGCTTCTTCATCGTTCGTCGCTCCTACTTCGAACGCGTCGCCCACCGCCTCACCGCCATCGGCTTCAAGATCCTCCTCGACATCGTCCTCTCCTCCGAAGGCCACGTCCGCGTCGGCGAAGTTCCCTACCACTTCCGCCTGCGCCAGCACGGCCAAAGCAAGCTGGACCTCATCGTCGGCCTCGAATACCTCGAGCTCATCCTCGACAAGCTCATCGGCAGCTACATCTCCGTACGCTTCGTACTCTTCTCTCTCGTAGGAAGCCTCGGCACCATCATCCATCTCCTGCTGTTAGGCCTTCTTCTCAAGGTCGAACACCTAAGCTTCATCGAGTCCCAGGCCACCGCCACCGGCATCGTCATGGTGCTCAACTATGTGCTCAACAACTCCTTCACCTATCGCGACCGCCGCCGCCGCGGCCTCGCCTTTTGGTACGGCATGTTGACCTTCTGCATAGCCTGCTCACTAGGCGGCATCGCCAACGTCCTCATCAGCGGCGAAGCCTTCCATCAGGGAATGCCCTGGCCCCTTGCCGGCATCACCGGCCTGCTCTTCAGCGCAGTCTGGAACTACGGCGTCACCGCCATGATCACCTGGCGTCAAGCCCGCCGCTCCGCCGCCCTACGCGCCCAGCGCCGTGCCCAGGCCACCGTCCCCGCACTCCCAGAAGACCCAGAAGTTGTAAGTAGTAAGTAGTTAGAGCGAAGGCTGGCGCTGGTTACTACTTACTACTTGCATTACGCCGGCTCCCGCTCTGCCGCCGGAACACGCACTCTCGCCTCCACGTGATTGCGGCTGTATCCCGTAAGGTGCCAGATCCAAGCCGCTCCAATCAGCGTCAGAGCCAGCACACATACACCGTTCCATCCCCACCGCCACCACGCCCATCCCGACAGCGCAGACCCCACCGCTCCGCCGGCAAAGTACATCGTCATATAGATCGTATTCAACCGGCTGCGCACCGCCGCGCCCAGCCCAAAGATCCGTGTCTGGTTGCTCACCTGCATCATCTGCGCGCCCACATCCAGTATCACTACCCCCAGCACCAACGCCGCCATATGCCAGGCCGTCGACACACGCCACCGGTCCGACACCAGCAGCCACACATACGACGTCGTCAGCACCGCCCCGGCCACCGACACCACAAATCTCGTGCCCCGCTTATCCGCCATCCATCCCGCAAACGGAGCCACGAAAGCCCCCGCCGCGCCCACCATCCCAAACGTCCCCGCCACTCCCGGCCCCATCCCGTAGTGCGAGTACAGCAGGTACGCCAGCGTCGTCCAGAAGCAACTAAACGACCCAAACGTCAGCGCCCCCAGCACGCCGGCCTCACGCAGCAGCGGCTCGGCACGGAACAGCGTCCACAGCGACCGCATCGTCTGCTTATAGGAGAGCGACTCCCGTGCCTCCATCTTCGGCATCACCCGAAACATCACCGGCACGAACATCAGGTTCATCACCGCGGCCACCACAAACACCGATCGCCAACCCTCTACATTCGCCAGCCATCCCGCAAACGTCCGCGCCAGCAGGATCCCCAGCAGCAGCCCCGTCATCACTGTCCCAATCGCCTTACCGCGCTGCTCATTCGTCACCAGGTCAGGCGCAATCGGCAGCACCACGTGCGTCACCGAGGCCATCAACCCCACCAGCGCACTGGCCACAATGATCCACCCCAGCCCCGGAGCCAAAGCGGCCAACAGCAGCGCAACAGAAACCGCCGCATACATCCGCATCATCAGCGTGCGCCGCTCCGCCACATCTCCCAGCGGCACAAAGAACAAAATCCCCGCCGCATACCCCAGCTGCGTAGCCACGGCAACCCATTCCATAGACTGCGCGCCACGCCCAAACGTCTTACCCATCACCAGCAGCAACGGCTGGTTATAGTAGATCGACCCCACGCCAACCGCGCACGCCACGCCCAGAAACGGGAGCGCCCACCGTCCCGCCATCGCGCTCTGCTGTCTATCTTCCAATCAAGCCCTCAAGTCCTTCAATCCACATCCAGTTTCCACCAATATCTGGTTTGAAACAATTTCCAATGCAGTTCTCGCCCATTCCATCCACTGCCCATTCCATCCACTGCCCGTCTCCAGCAAACTTCCCCGGAGACTATCATCTTACCTAGAGCCGTTATGTCTCAGCATCCCCCCATTGCCGTAGCCATGTCCGGCGGAGTCGACTCCTCCGCCGTAGCCGCCCTCCTCCGCGCCCAGGGACACCCCATCGTCGGCCTCACCCTCCAGCTCTGGAACCAGCGCCGCCTCGCCTCCAACTACGCCGAGATGGGCCTACCCGACACCGTCCCCCAGGGCCGCTGCTGCTCCATCGACGACGTCTACGACGCCCGCCACGTTGCCGAGCACCTCAACATCCCCTACTACCTCGTCAACGCGCAGGACCGTTTCGAGGATGAAGTCGTCAAGCCTTTCGTAGCCGAGTACCTCGCCGGCCGCACCCCCATCCCCTGCACCCTCTGCAACAACCATCTAAAGTTCGACCAGCTTCTCCTCACCGCCCGCCAGATCGGCTCCGAGCGCATTGCCACCGGCCATTACGCGCGCAACCATTTCGACGCCGCCCGCAACCGCTGGATCCTCTCCCGCCCCGCCGACAAGTCCAAGGACCAGACCTACTTCCTCTTCGGCCTCACGCAGGACCAGCTCTCCCGAACCCTCTTCCCCCTCGGCGAGATGCAAAAGCCAGCCGTCCGCGAGATGGCCGCCGACCACGGCCTCGACCTGGCCCAGAAGCCCGACTCCCAGGAGATCTGCTTCATCCCCAACGGCAGCTACCAGACCTTCCTGACCGCCTATCTCGCCGAGCAGGGCCGCGAAATCCCCGACTCCTCCGGCGAGCTCGTAGCCACCACCCCCGACGGCGCAACCGAGGTCGTAGGCCATCACCAGGGCATCCACGCCTTCACCGTAGGCCAGCGCAAGGGCCTCGGCCTAAGCTCGCCCGACCCTCTCTACGTCCTCCAGATCCATCCCGACTCCCACCAGGTCCAGGTAGGCCCCGACAGCGAACTTCTCTCCACCCGCCTGACCGCCAATCGTCTCAACTGGGTCTCCATCCCCGAACCCACCACCCCCGTCCGCGTAACCATCAAGATCCGTCACCGCCACGAACCCGCCCCCGCAACCCTGCGCGTAACCGGTCCCGACACCATCGAAGCCACCTTCGACGACCCCCAGCGCGCCATCACCCCCGGCCAGTCCGCAGTCTTCTACCAGGGCGACGAAGTAGCCGGCGGCGGCTGGATCCTCTAGCTAGAGCCGTTTTCTATAAGAGATAAAGTTGTCATCTCGACCGGAGCGCAGCGCAGTGGAGAGACCTGCAGCTCCGCCGGTCGCACCTCAACTGCATCAGGAAAAACCTCTACCCTCTGTTCTTAAACGGCGACCGCTCCACCAGCGTCTCAACCGCCGCTCTTACCCCCGCAATAATCCCCGCAATCTGCTTCACAGGCCCCTTGATCCCGTTCTGCACAGTCTGCGAAACCTCCTCCGTAGTCTGCAGCACATCGCTGACCATGCCATCCACGCGCTTAACCTGAGCACGCGTCCGCCCATTGATCTCGCGCATCGTGTCATTCAGTTCACTAACCGTCGACCCCAGCTCTTCCACCTTCACGCGCACGGTCGTGCTGATGTGCTCCGCGTTTTCGCTAACGTTCCGCATTTTCGGCGCCAGGTCTTCCAGAATCGAGTTCGTTCGGTCCAGGATCGGCCCCGTCTTGGTCTCGACAATGTCGGCAATGCTGTTCACCCGGTGCAATAGCTTGGCCCCAAACGCGCTGCTGATCAGCACCCCCACCGCCTGCACCACCAGCGCCAGCGCGATGATCGCCAGAAAGATCATCGCCAGATGAATATCGTGTCGTGTCAGTTCAGACTCCTGTAATAAGACAACCGCTGCGCCACAAAAAACCGGCATGGACTTGCTCCTGTTCGATCTGCAAAGCCTTCAACAAAGGTTTGGTTCTTCTATCTTGGGCGTTCCCTGCATCTCTCGCAAGTAGCCCCACCGCATGACGAAGGGCCGGTCTCGAACCGGCCCTCCTCACCAGCCATCACGGCCACAGACTCGACTAAACGATCGGCGTACCCTCATTGGTCTTGTTGACGTACGCTTCCTTACCTGCCTCCACCGCTGCTTTCGCGGCATCGGCCTGGTTTTGGATCATGTCCTTACCCCGGTCCACATACTGCGTCCACTGGGTCCGGCCACGGTCGTAGTACTCCTTGCCTTTATCCACATAATCCGACGCCATCTGCTTGCTGCGGTCCACGTACTGGTTCGCGACCTGCTTGCCCTGCTCGGCATACTGCACCGCCTGGGTCTTGCCTTGTTCATACATCTGGTTCGCGCGATCCTTGGCTTCCTTCGCTCCGGACACCAGGTCCTCGCGCGTCTCCTTACCCGACTTCGGCGCATACAGCACGCCTACCAGCGCTCCAATACCTAGTCCCGCCAGAAACCATCCAAATCCACCTGCGCCGTCATTGTCTGCCATTCCACTCTCCTTAAAAAACTTGATGCAAACCCTTGATGCAACTTGATGCAACACGATGCAACGCCTTCATGTCGCCAGTTCAGCTATCTGCAACGCCGCACGACAACTGTCTGCGACAGAATACTCTCTCCGGCCCTTAAAAATTTCCGCGCCGCCTGTCAACAATCGCCTTCTCGCGCAGTATCGCTCTTCTAGTGGATGCTCGCCCCACACCCCGGGTTGCGTCTCATCGCACCTCAACCCTCCAACGCTGCCCACGCCCATGCACCCCCTCACGCTCCCGCCGCATCTTACGCATTCAGAACGCACACCGTGGCCCTCCTTCCGTCCAGCTTCGTTCCTCCCGGCACCCTCTCTATCCTGCCCATGCACCACCGCTCCCGCAGGCATCACTCTCGTCGCTTGCAGCTTCATCCGTCTTCGCAACGTCTAATACCAAAGATGTACACTCGGGCTTAACTCCGCCGAAATCCAACATCGCGCGGACGTCAACTCCGCCGCAACCATCCTGCCAGAAGGGATTACCACCTTGAGCGTGCCCACATCCCAGGCCGTCCGTTCCAAGCCCGTCCGCTCTCATTCCCCTGCCGAGCCCGCAGGCTTTCTCTCCCTCACCCTGCACGCCCATCTTCCCTACGTCGTCAACCACGGAACCTGGCCCCACGGCATCGAGTGGCTCCACGAAGCCGCCGCCGAAACCTACCTTCCCCTCCTCCGCGTCCTCGCCAACCTCGAGCGCGACAACATCGCCCTCCACTGCAATCTCAACCTCTCCCCCATCCTCCTCGAGCAGCTCGCCCACCCCGTCTTCAAGGCCGACTTCCCCCGCTACGTCGAGCGCAAAATCGTCGCCGCCCGCGAAGACGAAGCCTACTTCACCTCCGTCAGCGAATCCCACTACGCCGAGCTGGCCCGCTTCTGGCAGAAGTTCTTCACCAACGCGCTCCATGACTTTCAGGCTCTCGACGGCGACATCATCAAAGGCTTCCGCCACTTCAACGACGCCGGCCTCATCGAGATCATCACCTGCTGTGCCACCCACGGCTACCTGCCTCTGCTCGGGACCGACGAGAGCGTCCGCGCACAGGTCCGCACCGCCGTCACCGCCCACCAGCGCCACATCGGCGTGTCCCCCCGCGGCATGTGGGCGCCCGAGTGCGGCTACCGCCCCTCCGGCCATTGGACCTATCCCGTCTCCCAGCCTGACGGCTCTGCCTTCGCTCCCGACTTCAACCGCATCGGCGTCGAACAAGTCCTCAGCGAATCCGACATCGATTTCTTCTTCGTCGACACTCATCTGGTCGAAGAGTCCGACCGCACGCCCTCTCCCTACGCTCTTCTCCACGGCCAGGTCTCCCAAAAGATCGCGCAGAACGGTGACGAAACCGCAACCTACAACCAGTACCGCCGCCTCTACCAGGCCTACTTCGTCGACGGTCCCTACGCCTCCGCCGAAAAACCCCGTCCCACCACCGTCTTCCCCCGCGACCCCTCCACCGGCATCCAGGTCTGGTCCGGCAACTTCGGCTACCCCGGCGACGGCAACTACCTCGACTTCCACAAAAAGCGCTGGCCCGGCGGTCATCGCTACTGGTCCGTCACCGGCCCTAAAGTCGACATGGCCGACAAGCAGCCCTACAACCCCCAGGCCGCCGCCGAGCGCGTCCAGTCCCACGCCTCCCACTTCGTCCATCTCGTCTGGGAAGCCATCAATGCCGGCATGAACGACACCATCCCCCCCATCCTCTCTTCGCCCTTCGACGCCGAGCTCTTCGGCCACTGGTGGTTCGAAGGCCCTCAATGGCTCGAAGCCGTAGCCCGCACCCTTCACAACTACCCCATCGGTATCCATCTCACCTCCGCCTCCAACTACCTCGACCAATACCCGCGCGCCGGCTTCATCAAGATGCACGAAGGCTCCTGGGGAGCCGAGGGCGCCAACCACGTCTGGATGAACCCAGACACCTCCTGGACCTACGCCCACATCTACCCCGCCGAGCTCTACCTCCGCGACCTCTGCACCGCCGACCACTGGAACAAGACCCCCATCAGCCAGCGCATCGTCAAGCAGCTCTGCCGCGAACTCCTCCTCCTCGAATCCTCCGACTGGCAGTTCCTCATCACCACCGGAGCCGCCCGCGACTACGCCGAACTCCGCTTCGACACCCACAACGACCAGTTCAACGAACTCAAATCCATCTGGCAGCACTACGAATCCCACCAGTCCATCACCCCCGAACAGGAAGAGCGCCTGGCCGCCATCGAAGAACGCGACAGCATCTTCCCCGACATCGACCCCAACCTCTGGGCCACCGGCTCCCGCCAGCACCGCGCCGCAAATCATCCTCTCGCCTCTGCTCCAGACTCCCACACACCTGACGACGCCGAAATTCCCAGGTACATCCCCCATCCTCCCGCCTGACACTACATCAGCACGCGCCGATCCTTAGCGTCAGCCTAAGCAACAATCAGACCTCAGCAACGGTCAGACCTCAGCAAGAATCAGGTACCCCAGGGCTTCAGCCTTGGGTCTCATAACGCTCATAGAAAAATGGCGCTTCAGCCCCAAGGCATGCCTACTCTTAGTTGAACCAACGATGACCTCAACTCCCTCCCATCTCTCGTCGCAATCTCGCCCCATCCCCCCCGCCAACGGCCCCCACCTGGTCCCGCCACGCATTGCGCCATACAATCCGCACCACCACTCCCCCCTTGCCCTCTGGCATCTGCTCTCCCTCGACGCCCCCACCGTAGCCACCCTCTGGACCCTCTTCATCGCCCGCTGCTCGCACCTGACCCTCCCCTGGACCGCCGCCGCAGCCATGTTCACCGCCGTCTGGATAATCTACGCCGCCGACCGCCTGCTCGACGCCCGCATACTCGACCTCAACACCCACCACCATCCCGATCTCGAAGCCCGTCACCGCTTCCACCACCACCACCGAGCCCGCTTCCTCGCCATCATCCTCCTCGCCGCCCTCGCGCTCACCATCCTCCTCCGCTCCATCGACCCCCGCGCCCTGTACTTCTACGTCCTCCTCGCCACCCTCCTCGCCGCATACATGCTCCTCATCCACATCCGCCCCCTCCCCAACGGCGTCACTTCCACACTCTCAACCGCGCCACGCGAAGCCTCCCGCCGTCCGACCAGGACCCGGCGTCTCCCCAAGGAGCTAGCCGTCGGCATCTTCTTCCCCGCGGCGATCTTCATCCCCACCCTCGCCCGCACCGCCGCCACCCCGGCCACGTCTCATCTCCTGGGCTGGGGCGCCATCTGGCTCCGCCCCAACTACCTTCCCGCGGCTCTCCTCTTCGCCTCCATCTGCACCCTCAACTGCCTCTGCCTCTACGCATGGGAGCACCCCACCCCCCGCCTCCAGGCAGGCCTTGAAGCCGAGGCGGAAGCCCACTGGACCACCCGCTGGGCCATCGCTCACCTCACCCACCTTGCCATCGCCATCGTGGCCGCCGCCACCCTCACCGCCGCTCTCTGCCTCCCACAACAAGCTCTCGCAACAGGTCTGCCAGCCGCCGCCTGCGCCCTGAGCGCCGCCGCTCTACTCACCCTTAACCACCTCCGCCACCGCATCTCCCCCATCCACCTCCGCGCCGCCGCCGACCTCGTTCTCCTCACGCCCCTCCTCTTACTTCCGTTCGCAAGATGACACCCCAGTCCCAACCCAACTTCGACCCCGTAGCCCGCATCTACCGTTACGCCGAATACCTCACCCTCGGCCCCCTCCTCCAGCGCACCCGCACCCACTTTCTCTCTCAACTCCCCCCACGCCAACGTGCCCTCCTTCTAGGCGACGGCGACGGCCGCTTCCTGGCTCAACTCTTCGGCCACCAACCCCACCTCCAGGCCCTCGCAGTCGACACCAGCGCCTCCATGCTCCAACTCCTCCGCCAGCGCAACCACTCCAACGCCAACCGCCTCCAAACCCTCCAAACCTCGGCTCTGAACTTCACTCCCACCAACTCCCCCGACCTGATCACCACCCACTTCTTCCTGGACTGCCTAACCCAACCCCAGCTCGACACCCTGGCCCAAACTCTAGCCGCCCAAACCACCCCCGGCGCCCTCTGGCTCCTATCCGACTTCGCCATCCCCCCAGGCCCACTCCTGAAACCGTTAGCCGCCCTCTACATCCGAGCCCTCTACCTGGCCTTCCACCTCCTCACCGGCCTCCGCACCACCCACCTCCCCAACCCCCAGACCGCCTTAACCAACGCCGGCTTCCACCGCATAGCCCGCCACGAACTCCTCCACGGCCTCCTCTACACAGAAATCTGGCAACGCAGCTAAACTGGTTTCCCTACAGGTATAAAGTTGTCATCTCGACCGGAGGCCGAAGGCCGCAGTGGAGAGACCTGCAGCTCTGCCCATCGCGCCTCTACTAGCATTGGGCAAACCGCTATAAAATCATCCACATCACAACTCCACCATGAACCCCACGCCCCTCC
>JBAVDD010000051.1:0-2743 GCA_049587035.1 Acidobacteriaceae bacterium
AGCAGCTTTGGATTGTGTAAGGACTCGAGCATCGCGTCGTTTATTGGAACTCCATGAGAACCGGGCAACATTTGCCTATACGAAATGCAAGCTGATGGCCAAACTTGCGTGTCCATCGCCCTACCCCTGCACTACAGGCAAATATGTTCTGCACGGATCGTCCGCTCGTCACCAGCCAGGATCGTTGCGCGCTCAATCACGTTCCGCAGCTCGCGCACATTGCCCGGCCAGGGATGCACCTCCATCATCTCCATCGCCTCATCACTCATCCTCTTCCCGGCATGAAACTTCACCAGGAACGCGGCGACCAGGCTCCCCAGGTCTTCGATGCGGTCACGCAACGGTGGCAGCTGAATAGGAAACACAGCCAGCCGATAGTACAGATCATCGCGAAACTGCTGCTTCTCAATCTGCTGCTTCAGCTTCACGTTGGTGGCTGCCACCACACGCACATCCACCTTCAGGTTGTCGTTTCCGCCGAGCCGCTGCACTTCGCCCTGCTCCAGAAATCGCAACAGTTTGCTCTGCAGCGATAGCGGCATGTCTCCAATCTCATCCAGGAACAGCGTCCCTCCATGTGCCGCATGGATGCGACCGATCCGAGACTGCACCGCGCCCGTAAACGCCCCCTTCGTATATCCAAAAAGCTCTGCCTCCAGCAGCGACTCCGGAATCGCCGAACAGTTGACCACCACAAACGGTTGCTTTCTTCGCTCGCTGATCTGGTGAATCTCCTGCGCCACCAGGTCTTTGCCCGTGCCACTCTCGCCCGTCACCAGCACCGTCGTGTCCCGCGCCGCTACCATCCGTGTCAACTCATACGCGCGTCGCATCGGCGCGGAATCTCCCACCATCCCCCGCAGGCGCTCGCACGCCCGCGGAGTTCTCCCCAACGCATCTATTCGCGCCCCGATTTCTATACCCACGCCACTGCCGCCGCCCCCATTCACCGCATCAAGAATCCACTGCGACGCCGGTGTCAACGACACATCACCCATCATCAGTTGTCCCGTACGCGAGTTCAGCGTCACCACCTGGACACTCGGAAAGCGGCTCTTGATCATTGCATGGAACTCCTCCGGATCAAGGTCTGGGAGCATCGGATCGAGCAACAGCACGCCGCACCCACTCCCATCCCGATACAGAATCTCCAGTGCACCCGCGCCACTGAACGCCTCCAGTACGTTCCATCGCACCTGGCTAAGTCTCTCCTGTAAACTCTCGCGCAGCTTCGGGTTCGAGCTCACCACCAGCACGTTCATCGCCCGCTGCTCCAACTCGTCTACGAACTCTGCTACCGGCATTCCCATCTTGTTGACCTTTCGTAAGAACTTCGTGAATGACGACAGAGCCTACGCTCCACCAGCTGTCCCGCCTCGCGCTACGCCTCGCGAAACTCGTATCCAAATCCGCGCACCGTGTGGGTCAACTTCCGTTCCCCCGGCCCGTCCACCTTGTCTCGCACGTACTTCATATAGACATCCACCACGTTGCTCAACGGCTGATGCGGCATCTGCCACACCTCTTCAAAGAGCGTCGCCCTTGAAACCGGCCGTCCCACCTGCCGCAGCATGAACTCAAGAATCGAGAACTCACGCGGCGTCAGATCAATTCGCCGCCCGTTACGTTCCACCTTTCGCTCCTCCCGATACAGCCTCAAGTCCCCCACCTCGGAGATGTTCGGTATCGCCCCTGCGTGCCGACGAAGCAGTGCCTGCACCCGCGCCAGCAGTTCTGCAAACGAGAACGGCTTCGTCACAAAATCGTCCGCCCCACGCTGCAAGGCCAGCACCTTGTCCTCCACCCGGCTCCGCGCCGTCAGAACCAGCATCGGCAGCCGAGGCTTCTCCGCTCTCACTCTCTGGATGAAGTCCATCCCATTCCCCTGAGGAAGGTTCACATCCAGAATCACCAGGCCCCACCGCGTATCTCCGGCAAGGGCACTCAACGCAGTCTCCGAGTCATGCACAACCTCCACCACAAACTCCGCCGCCTCCAGCTCGTGGCGAAGAAAGTTGCCCAGCGACGCGTCCGCATCCACGATCAACAGTCGCCCCACGGCCCCGGTCCATACCCTTGACTCCAGCCTCGCGCCCGTGATCTCCTGCTGTCCCGTCATCTCAGCCTCGTTTCTCATCGCGCTGTTCTCATCAACTTCACCGTTCTAATCTGCGACGTACCATTACCTTCCCTCACCCGAACTCGCCGCACAATGAAAACTCATCCCAATCTCATCGTTTCTTCTCCCAATGCGGGACAACTTCCCGCCGTCCCATTTTGACTTCGCCCGTTGCAACTCTGATTCCCCAAAACTAATGGTGCCGGTTCGCCTTTTATTCGCTACAATGTCGACATGGCTATCACCCGTCGGCAAAAAGAGGTTATCGACTTTCTCTCCAGTTTCACCGCCCGCAATGGCTACTCCCCGTCCTACGAGGAGATCGCCGCCGGCCTTGGTCTAAGCTCCCTAGCCACCGTCCATAAGCACGTTACAAATTTGCAGAATAAGGGCCTACTGCAGCGCACCCACAACCGCAGCCGGTCCATCGACGTCATCCCCCAACGCGCCCCCCGCAAGACCATGGAGCGCCTGCCTCTGCTCGGCCGCATCGCAGCGGGCAAGCCCGTCGAAGCCATTGAAACCGCCGAAACCATATCCCTGGGCGACATCATCGGCACCCGCGAGGTCTTTGCACTCGAAGTTCAGGGGGACTCTATGCGCGACGAACACATCGTCTCCGGC
>JBAVDD010000052.1:0-16277 GCA_049587035.1 Acidobacteriaceae bacterium
ATCCTCTACACGCTGCTGTTACCCCATCACCTGCGAAAGCAGCCGCTTCCAGTTCTTCTGGTTCCGCTTGAAGGTCTTCTTCAGGTCCTCAAGGATGCGCTGGAAGTCTGGGTTCTCGACCATTCCGCGCCACGCCGGATTAATACTGAACCACGGAAAGTTCTCATTGCCCAGATAGATCGCGCGCCGCAGCCAGTGCAGCGCCTCGGATGAATCGCCCTCCACCGCAAAGTACGTTGCCAGCCGATAGGCCATCTCGCTATCGGCCTCGGCTGCTGCCAGCGTCTCCTCCAGAATGAACTCCGCCGCGCGAGTGCGGTCTCCCAGCTGCACATAGCACATCGCAATCGTGGGAAACACAATGCGCAGCGTCGAGTCGTCGCGCGTCACCTGTTCCAGCGTCTCGATGGCCTTCTCCAGCTGCCCCTGCCGCATCTGCTGATAACCCTTCGAAATCCGCAGTAGCGGCTGCCGAGGCTCGAGCGTCAACCCTTTCTCGATCTCATCGCCCGCCAGCTCCAGCTGGTTCTGGTACTGATACACCCGCGCCCGATGGTTATAGATCACCGCCGCATTCGAAGGATTCAGCCGCAGCGAGATATTGAACTGGTCCAGCGCTTCCTCGTACAGCCCATCGATGCGCAGCGTAAGCCCCGCCACCAGGTGCACGTTCCAGTCGTTGGCCGCCGTCTGTAGCAGTCGCTCGATCCCATGCCGAGCGCTCTCCTTCTCGCCGCGGCTCAGCAGCATGTACACGCGATAAAGGTTCGCCTCCACCGACGACGGATCGCGCTCCAGTGCCCTGTCGAACGACCGCCGCGCCTCTAGCACATGCATCTGCCCGCCCAGCCCATGTCGCGCATACTGCAGCTGTGTAATCCCCAGCCCCGCCCATCCCGGCGCATAATCCGGATCATGCTTCACCACGCGCTCGAACAGCTCCCGCGCGCGATCCAGCTCGTCCCTGCTTCCCGTCCTCGACATGAACGAGGTCAGCAGGGCGCGCGCCTGCAGGTACTCCTCCGACACCGCATCGCCCAGCGATGCCACGCTCGTCGGCCCCGGCAACCCCACCTGCAGCCCGCCAAATCCATGCAGCTCCGCGAATACCTCATCGCAGATCTCTGCCTGCACGGCAATTAAGTCGAAGCTCGCCACGCTAATCGCGCCGCCCGTCCGCACGCTCTGCCCTCCGACATCCAGCATCTGCCAGTTCAGGTCAAACCCCTTCTCTGACCGCAGAAAGCTTCCCGCCAGCACGAAGTCCACCATCAGTTTCCGCCCCACGCTCAGCGGATCCAGCTGCCGCGTCGGAATATCCATCAGCGCGCTAGATGGCCGCACCACTAGCGCCGGCACCTTCGCCAGCCGCGCCGCCAACGCATCCGCCAGCGCCGATCCATAAAACTGCCGCGAGTCAGTCGACTCCAGGTTCACAAACGGCAGCACCACAATATTCGGTCCCTTCGCCACAGTCGCCGCTGTGCTATCACGAAACCGCTCCGCCAGCATCGACAGAATCCCCGTCGTGCGCTTCTCCTCCTCTGGCCGCTCCATATCCAGCCGCTGCTGCGCGGCCATGTTAATCGCGCCCTCGCCCGGCATCAGCATCGAGTCCAGCTGCAACGACTTCACAATCGTCTTCAGCCCCTCGCGCAGCTCCGCAGCCGACGCATACCTCTCCGCAGGCTGCTTCTCCAGGCACCGCAAAATCACGCTCTCCAGCTCCACCGGCAGGCCCGGAACGATCTCCCGCAATGCAGGTGGCTCGGCATACTGAATCGCCCGTATGCTCTGTAGCTCCTGCGCGTCGGGGCGATGGAAGGGATGCCGCCCGCTCACCATCTCGTACAGGATCAGTCCCAGCGCAAAGATGTCGCTCTGCACGCTCGACTGCCCGGTCACAAACTGTTCCGGCGCCATGTACGCGATCGTCCCGCCGCGCGCCGTATACGTGGCCCCCGCAAACGCTGGCGTCACCGGCTGAGACGTCAACGACGGATCGAAGTCCATGTTGTCGCGCTTCAACTGCCGCGCCAAACCAAAGTCCAAAATCTTAATGAGCCCACCATCGGTCAGCATGACGTTGGCGGGCTTCAGGTCGCGATGAAAGATCCCCAGCGTGTGCGCTGCCGAAAGACCATCGGCCATCTGCATACCGCTCGAGAGCACCAGCTGCACGCTAGCCGGTCCCTCGCCAATCACCTTGTCCAGGCTCTTGCCCGGAACATACTGCATCACAATGTAGGCTTCCGAGTCCCCCGAGCCCATATCCTCTTCGCCCACCTCATAGATCGCGCAGACATTCGGGTGATCGATGGCCGACGCCAGTCGGGCCTCGCGCAGCTGCGTCGCCCGCATCTGCTCCGGCGTCTGCGAGCCGCGCTTCAGCAGCTTCAGCACCACCGGCCGCTGCAGCAGCGTGTCATTAGCCAGAAACACAACGCCGCTGCCACCCGAGCCGATCTTGCGGATGAACTCATACTGTTTGATGACGCGACGAGCCATACTCTCATTATCTCAGCTACATCGCGGAGGCCTCTGTGAAGAAAGTCCCTCCCAACTCACAACTTCTTCCACAACTCCCATTGCATAACTCCAGCGCACTCAACACCCTGTACTCCGTTGATTGATCCTGATGAATCCCCTTCAAACTTCGGGCAGCCTTTTCCTGCAATCTCGCATCCCACTGTGATTGGTACAACCAGGCCACGCACCAGCGGGATAAGCAGAAGCCCCCCGCCTCACCGAACACGAAACGAATGTCTCAGGTATTCACGTCCCAGGTATCCATGCCCCACACCCTCCTGCTAATCGACGACAACGCTATACAAGCAGCAACCCGCCAGACCATCCTCAAGCGAGCCGGCTACTTCGTCATTGCTGTCCTCAGCCCTGAACGCGCCCTCGAGCAACTCCGCAACAACGACTTCCCTGGCCACATCGATCTCGTCATCACCGACCACATCATGCCAGGCATGAACGGTTCGGAGTTCGTCGCACAACTCCGCGAGTTTGCCTCCGATATGCCCGTCCTGGTTATCAGTGGCCTCGCCGAAGCCGAGGACGAGTACCGCGACCTGGGCGTCGAATTCCGAATGAAGCCGCTCCTTCCGCAGAACCTTCTCGCCAGCGTGCAGACGCTCATTGAGTCCCGCGCCTCCGCGCGAATCTAGACCATCTCTTAGATGTGACCCCATCACAGGCCACCCGCTCGTGAAACCCCGCTCAATCAATGGGCTTACGCGAATCTGCAACTAAAAGTGCGCGCGATATCCGACGCGAACACCGCACTCACCTGCTGTGCTCGGCTCGAGTCTGAGAGAATAGACTTCGAAGGAAGTGCTCATTCATGCCGCATCCCATGCCGTTCTTTGGCAGCGTCTCCCTCCTACTGGCACTGGGTTTGTCTATCTATGTGCTGCTTGCGGGGACCCTCTCGCTCTGGGCCATCGCTCATGGACGAGCTCTCGCCGTTGCTCCGGAACGCATCCGTGAGACCGCCCGTCGCGCCGGCATTGCCAGCTTCATCGCCGTCACCTGCGCCGCCTTTGCCCTCACCTGGGCCTTCTTCACCAACGACTTCGCGGTAGACTACGTCCTTCACCACAGCAGCCGTGCCCTTCCCGGCTTCTACAAGTTCGCTTCCATCTGGGCCGGGCAGGAAGGTTCGCTGCTCCTCTGGGCCTGGCTGCTCGCCGGGTATGGCTTCGTCCTTCGCGTGCGTCACAAGACCGACATCACCCTCCACGCCTACGCGTCCACCATCCTCGCCGGTATCCAGATCTTCTTCCTCCTTTTGATCGTTTTTGTAGCTCAGCCCTTCGCCATCGTTCCCGGCGGCATCGCCCCACCGGACGGCTTCGGCCTCAACCCACTTCTGCAGTACGTCGAGATGGTCATCCATCCGCCGATGCTCTACCTCGGCTACGTCGGCTTCTCTGTTCCCTTCGCCTTCGCACTCGGTGCATTAATGATGCGCTACCCCGGTGAGAAGTGGATCGCCATCACCCGCCGCTGGACCATGGTCGCCTGGCTCTTTCTCACCTGCGGCATCATCCTCGGTATGCACTGGGCTTACGCTGTACTCGGCTGGGGCGGCTACTGGGGTTGGGATCCGGTCGAGAACGCATCGCTCATGCCCTGGCTTACCGGCACGGCCTTCCTGCACTCGGTCATGATGCAGGAAAAGCGCGGCATGATGAAGGGCTGGAACGTCTGGCTTATCTTCTCCACCTTTATGCTGACCATCCTGGGCACGGATCTTACGCGCTCTGGCCTGGTCCAATCCGTCCACGCCTTCGCCCAAAGCAATATAGGAAGTTGGTTCACTGACTTCCTTGTTCTTATTCTTGCAATCTGTCTCTTCACCTTCCTCTACAACCGTGACCATCTCCGCTCAGAAAACCAACTTGAGTCGCTAGTCTCGCGCGAGAGTTCTTTCCTGTTCAACAACCTGGTCCTTCTCGCTGCCTGCTTTACGGTCCTCTGGGGAACGCTCTTCCCCATCCTCTCGGAGTTCGTGCAAGGCTCCAAGGTCACCATGGGCGCGCCTTTCTTCAACCGCGTCGCTGTGCCCATCGGCCTCTTCATTCTCTTCCTCACCGGAGTCGGCCCGCTGCTAGCCTGGCGCTCCACCTCGCTGCGCGCCATCCGCCGCAACTTCGTCCTTCCCTGCATCGCCATCATCGTGACTACCATCGTGCTCATCATCGCCGGTGTGCGGCCCTGGTCCTATGCAGTCCGCCTGGACGGCGCGGTCGGCGCCGACATCTATGCGATGGTCTGCATCGCCCTCGGCGTTGGAGTCATCACCGCCATCGCCACCGAGTTCCTCCGCGGCGCCAACGTCGTCCATACTCAAACGGGCAAGAACCTCGCCGCATCCGCCGTCCTTCTCACCCGCCGCAACACCCGCCGCTACGGTGGTTACCTCATCCACTTCGGCGTCGTCATCATGTTCATTGGCCTGGCCGGCTCCGCCTTCAACCAGTCCAAGGAGTCCGAGATGAGCTTCGGCGACTCCATCAACCTCGGCGGCTACAAGGTCGTCTGCCAGAGCTACTCCGAAGACTCCAACCCCAACTACGACTCGAAGTTCGCTCTGCTCGACGTCTACCACAACGGCAAGAAGATCACCCGCCTAACCCCCGAGCGCCGCGTCTACTTCGTCAACACCGACCACGCCCAACCCTCCACTATCGTGGCCATCCACTCCACCCTCGAAAACGATCTCTACGTCGTCTTCGAAGGCACCAACCCGGACACCGACAAACCCATCATCAAGTTCTTCATCAATCCTCTGGTCAACTGGATCTGGGTAGGTGTCATCATCGTGGTCTTCGGCACCTTCATCGCGCTGGTTCCTCCGCTCAAATCCTCCACGCGCCGCATTGACGCCCCCTCTCCGCCGACCCCTGACCCTGCTCCAGGCGGCGGCCCGGCACGCGGCCCCACATCCCTGGGCGCACCCGAGGACTCCCATGTATAAGCGCTCTCTTCAGATCGTCCTCATCGTCTTCGTCGCCTTCACCATACTCGGCGCCAGCTCGCCGTCCGCCCGCTTCAACCGTCTCGGCCACGACCTCATGTGCACCTGCGGCTGTAGCCAGATCCTCCTCGAATGCAACCACGTTGGCTGCCCCGACTCCCCTGGCCTCATCGCCGAGCTGCACAGCCAGATCAACTCCGGCGCCTCCGACGACGCCATATTCAAGTTCTTCGCCACCAAGTATGGCCCCACCATCCTCGCCGCACCCTTCCGCGGCGGCTTTGACGACGTAGGCTGGGTCGGCCCCTTCGCCTTCCTCCTCTTCGGCATCGTGCTCATCCTTTTGCTGCTGCGCGTATGGAAGCGCCGCCACGACCACCTCGCGCCCGCTCTCCCCGACCTCTCCGCCCAGGAGGCCGAAGCCCTTCGCCAGCGCATCCGCAACGAAACCAACTACGGCGAATAAAAAAGACCTGGTACATTCTCTACGCTCTATCTTCTACACTCTGTCTTATGACCCGCCTCGAACTACTCACGATCGTTGTAGGCCGCGCGCGCGGCAACGGCTTCGAATTCCGCCGCTGGTACACCAGCCGACTGAACCTTCCCTGGATCACCGCGGAGGCCGCCCTCAAGCTCCTCGACCAGCAGCGCCGCTACTACGCCCTGCTCTTCTCCCACGAGTTCGCCTCCGCCTTCTGGAAGGCTGGCGAAGAGATCACCTTCGCCGTACCCGCCCAAAGCTTTCAGCGCCCCATGGCCGACGGCACCATCAAGACCGTAGAGCGCAAAGGCTTCATCCGCCGCTCCGCCCGCCGCGACGCCTGGCGCTATCACCTCCGCGAGATGGCGCTCTCCGAAGAACCTCTCCGCTACCTGCGCAAGTACCTCAACGTGGAAGAAGACCTCACCGAAGAAGTAGCCCAGGCCATCGCCGACGACGCACCTGCAACCACGTCGCTCCGCCGCGCCAAAGCCACGCCCGCACCCCCACCGGCCACCTCAAAGTCCAGCCGCACCAAGCCCTTACCACGCCCTCTGCCCACCGGTCCTCCAGCCTTCCTCAACCGCCCCCTCAGGCAACCAGACTAGCCGCCCAACCCATTGAAGCGGGTCACCACACTAACTCCCAGCGGTCATCTGTTTCAGCGCCTGTTCCGCCGCCTTCCTCACCTTCGGCACTGGATCCAGCTGCAGGCACTTCTTGTAGTGCGACTCAGCCTCATCCAGCTTGCCAATCTTCCGCGCCGCCTCGGCCAGGGCCAGGTGCGCCGCTGCATCATCTCCGGCAATCGACACCGCATCTGTCGCCCGCTCGTATGCCCCTCGGTAGTTGCCATCATTCTGGTAGAACGCCGCCACCTTCAGGTCCTCGGTCTCGCGCTGATCCGGCGTCTGGTGAAAGTCGCTACCATCACGCGCCTTCCGCAACCGCTCCGCCCTGCGCGCCGCGGCCGCCTCCGCTGCCGGGTCCGTATCGCCATCGCCCAGCGGTCCCGCTGACGGATCACCACCCTCAGAGCTGCTACTCGAACTACTCCCTGAACTAGCCCCCGAGCTCCCAGCATCCTTCATCGGCCCACTGCTCGAAGACCCCGTCTTACCCGAAGAATCCGCCCCCGGAAACGGAAACCGCGAAGCCGCCGGCGTCGACGCCCCCCCCGCCTGTCCCGCCGCCGCACCCGGCCTCACAATCGGCGCAGCCGGCGTCTCCGACGGAAACGGAAAGCTCTGCGCCGGGTTCTTGCTCCCAGTCGGAGCCTGTGCCGCACCCTTAGCCGTCGGCGCATTTGGCGTCGTTCCATCAGGCCCCTTCTTCGCCGACGGATCCTGGCAGTTCGGCCAGAACACCGACTTTCCATTGTCATCGGTAAACGTACATCCACCCTGCGCACGCGCCACCTGCACCGCCAGCATCAAGCCCAGCCCGGCACCAACCAACCCCAATCGTCCTATCAAGCGCATCCGCTGCATACCTCCATTAGACGACACCCGGCCCCACAGCGGTAGTCCCCAAATTCTCCGTCTTTCGCTACGCGCTACCCTCAACTCTCCACACTCTGCTATACATACCCCATGCCTCCCCGCACCGCCTCCAGCCCCCGCCTTCTCATTCGCTCCTCCACCATCCACGCCGCGGGCTGCTACACCCTCGATCCCATCCCCAACGGCCGCCGCATCCTCGAGTACGGCGGCCCGCGCATCTCCAAGGAACTAGCCGACGACCGCTACGCCGACCGTCCCGTTACTTATCTCTTTGGCTTCGGCGACAAGGGCGACGTCATCGACGGTTTCGGCACCGCCATGTTCCTCAACCACTCCTGCAACCCAAACTGCCGCACCGAGGAATCCGGCGGCCGCGTCTACATCCGCGCCATTCGCAACATTGCCGCCAACGAAGAGCTGGTCTACGAGTACAACCTCTACGACTCCGACGAGGACGACGCCGACTGCTACTGTAACGCTCCCCAATGCCGCGGCACCATGTTCTCCGACGAAGAACTCAGACGCCAGAATCGCAGGAAGGCCCGCAAGAAAGCCAAAGTTGTCACGTCATGATCGAGGCGACCTATAGCATCTCTAAAGCCGAATTTACCCAGGCAGACTCCCTTTGGTGCGGTGGCGCAGCAAAGAAAGTCCCCGGATATATAGTCCTCCTGATCACTTACGTGGTCTGCGGAGCGTGCATCGGTTGGAGCCTGCGTTACCTTCCCGTTTGGCTATGGTCGGCGCTCCTGCTGTCCCTGTGGGCCGCGCGGCTGATACTTGACCGGCGACGTAAGTTCATCCGCAAACAACAGTACGAGCACTTCGCCAGTCGAGCATCGGGTGTCCATGTTGTGATCGACGAATCGGGATATCGGGATGAAAAACCTGAATGTTGCAACGGCTGGAATGCGTGGGGTGGATACACTGGCTGGAAAGAGGGCCCGCTTGTCTTCGTGCTGGGCCGCCACCTGCAATTCACTCCCATCCCTAAAGCACCATTCTCTACAGAGCAGCAGTCAGAGCTTCGTCAGCTCTTAGAAGCAAAGCTCGGACCAGCTCAAAGAGCGCGCTAAAGTCTTAGGTCAATATAGATACAAAGAAACAACGACCCGACCCGATTCCCTCAGGTTGGGCCGTCGTTTTAGCTCCGTTTAAATTACTCCGCGAATTAGCGGTAGTAGCAATGGCGATGATGATGCCGCCAATAGCAATGGCGGTGATGGTGATGATGAACCACTACAACAACCTGAGCATCCGCTGTTGGCGCAGGTGCTAGCGGCACAAGGAACATAAGGGCGAGAAATCCAAGCGAAAGTTTCTTCATAGCGCTATCGGATGCCCTGCCCAAGCGCCGGGTTGTGGCCTCATCGCAAGCATTTCGCAGGCTATTTACAGCATGAATTATCTTCATCGAAAACATTTATTTACTACGGGCAACCCTTCACGGCTCAGTACAGCACATCACCTCTCCACACCCTTGGGCGCTACAATCAACTTCGTCAACAATCGCCGATGGCCTACCAAGTTCTAGCCCGCAAGTACCGCCCCCTGCTCTTCTCCGACGTCATCGGGCAGGACCACGTCACCCGCACCCTGCTCAACGCCCTAGCGCAAAACCGCATCGCGCACGGCTACATCTTCTCGGGACATCGCGGCATCGGCAAGACCACCATCGCGCGCATCCTCGCCGCTGCACTCAACTGCTCCACTGAAGTAGGAACACCAGAGCGCCCCACCGAAGAACCCTGCCGCATCTGCGTCAACTGCCGCGAGATCTCCTCCGCCTCCCGCCAGGAGAACTCCATCTTCGAGGAGTCGCACTCCTTCGACGTCGAAGAGATCGACGCCGCCACCAACCGCGGCATCGACGACGCCCGCCTCCTCACCGCCAAGATCCAGACGCGCCCTACCAACAAGAGCAAGTACCGCATCATCATCCTCGACGAAGCGCACCAGATCACTGACGCCGCCTGGAACGCTCTCCTCAAGACCCTCGAAGAGCCGCCCGACTGGGCTGTCTTCATGTTCGCGACAACCCAGCCGGAAGATATTCCGCAGACCATCCGCTCGCGCTGCCAGCACTTCAGCTTTCACGCCGTCAAGCTGGACGACATCGTAGGCCAGCTCCGCTCTATCGCCACCAAAGAATCCCTCGAAGTCGACGACGCCACCCTCACCCTGCTCGCCGAAGCCGGCGACGGTTCCATGCGCGATGCCCTCTCCATCATGGATCAGGCCATCGCCTCCGCTCCCTTGGTCGACGGGCACCCGCACCTCGAGATCACGCAAGTCCGCGAACTCATGGGTTCGGTCTCAAACGTGGTCTACGAGCAGATCCTGGACGCTGTCCATGCCAACAACTCCGCGGATGTCCTCTCCATCGTTGGTCGCCTCCTAGATGCCGGCAACGGAGCCCCTCAACTAGCCCGCCAATTCGTCCGCTACCTGCGCAACACCATCATAGCCAAGGTCACCTGCCTAGCACCTGAAACCGACGCCACCGGCATCGCCGCCGACCTCCTCCAGATCTCACCCGAAGAGCGCAACCGTGCCGCCCGTTCCGCAGCTCTCTTCAGCGAAGAAGACCTCTCCCGCTTCCTCGCCATCACGCTCCGCACCTTCGATGAGCTCGGGTACCGACAAGAACAACGCTTCCACCTCGAGCTCGGCCTCCTCAAGCTTGTCCACGTCCAACGCCTTATCCCGATAGAAGAGATCATCAGCCAGCTAGGCGCCGAACCAGCCAACCGCCCCAACACAACCCCAACTGCGACCTCTGCTCCTCGCCCCGCGGCAACTCCATCCGTCGAAACTAAAACCTCAACCCCGCACCCGTCCAGATCGACTCCCCCCCCGTCGCCCTTCGACTCCGATCGCTCGCGCAAGGTCCCCACCGCCAGCATCACACCCCAGTCAGAACCCCTTCGTACCGAGCCCACGGCAACCGCCGGCTCCATGGCCCTGGCTCAAGCGCCCGTCCTCGAAGCTCAAACGGGACCGCAACTGGTAGTCGCCAGCATCGGAGCCGCTGCAGATACCCTACCCGCCACCGAGGACCTGGGTCTGGATCTAGACGCTATCCATACCGCCCTGGTCGCCGCTCTGGCAGCCGTCAAAGGTCAGCAGTCGGCCTCCGAGCAGATCGAAGACTCCACGCTCAAGCTCAACGGCAACACCATAGAGATTCACACCCCGCTGTCTAAAACCATGCTCCCGGTCGTCCTGAATGCCGACGCCGAACGCACCCTTAAAGCCGTCCTCCGCGATCGCGCCGCCTCGCTCACCCTCAAACTCCTGCCCGGAGTACCGGCGAAGGCCGCAGCGCCGAAGAAGGCACGCGCGGCGGCTCGTGGGTCGGCGGCAGAGTTGGCGGAGAAGCATCCCTTGGTGCAGGAGGCGCGGCGACTTTTTTCTGCTGAGATCAGTAACGTGATTGATCTTCGGGACAAGGTGTGATGTCAAGCGTGCTTGACAAATACCTTCGAATACGGGCGTAGAAAACGGGGCTCAAGCCCTCGATTTGCAGCACGAAACCGGGCTCAACCAACTTGAAACACACAGAGGTTTGTATGGAACTGGACATGAACAAGATGCAGGAGATGCTGGCGCAGGCTCAGGAAATGCAGCAAACAATGGACTTGCGGCTGGCTGAGACTGTGGTGGAAGCGGAGACGGGTGGGGGGGCGGTTAAGGCTCGGATGAATGGGAAGAAGGAGCTGCTAAGTCTAACTATTGCACCATCTGCGGCTTCGGCGGCAGCTTCGGATTTGACGCTGTTGGAGGATTTGATTGTGGCTGCGGTTAATGCCTGTGCGCGGAAGGCGGATGAGGCTTCTAAGTCTAATGCAGCGAGTATGTTAGGGGGCCTTGGCCTCCCTGGATTTTAGCTCGTGGCTACGCGTTTTGCGGAGCCTATGGAGAGGCTGATTGAGGAGCTTCGGCGGCTGCCTGGGGTGGGGACTAAGTCGGCGCAACGCTTTGCTTTTCATATACTTAGAGCGCCTTCGGGGGAGGCTGCGGCGCTTTCGGCGGCGATTTTGCGGTTGCGGGAGCAGTTGCGGCTGTGCTCTAAGTGCAATAATATCACTGACATAGACCCTTGCAGCTACTGCTCGAGTCCTACGCGGACGGCGAGCGTGATTTGTGTGGTGGAGGAGCCTACTAACATTAATTCTATTGAGAAGACTCGCAGTTTCAATGGTTTGTACCATGTTCTGCATGGGACGCTTTCACCAGTGAATGGTATAGGGCCGGAGGGATTGAGGTTAGGTAACCTTTGGGGGCGCTTGGAGAGGGTGGAAGAGCTGATTTTGGCCACTTCTCCTACAGTGGAGGGTGAGGCTACGGCGCGGTATGTGGCGGATGAGGCTCGGAGGCGGTATAACTCGCTTCGAATCAGCCGGATAGCTACTGGGGTTCCGGCTGGAAGTGACATCGAATACGCCGATGAGGTCACGATGACGCGGGCCCTGGAGGGGCGTCGGGTTGTGTGATTGGTGTGAGTTTGAACCCGGTTATGTGATGCAAATCGGGGGTTTGAGCTCGTTTTTCGGTACATCGGGTTTGCGAGGGGCTTCGAAGATGTAAAGGGAGCCTTACTTCGTGTCAGGTTTCCTTTACGGGGATGTAAAGGAAACCTGACATGGTTCTGGGGTGGGGTGGGGTGGCGGTTCGGAAGAAGGCAATTCAGTCGTTCCGCCTGCGGCTTCACTCCGGCCTGCGGCAGCGAGGTTGGGGTCTTCGACCCCGGTTTATGAGACCCGAGGCTGAAGCCTCGGGGTACCTGTTCGTGCGGGTCGTTGGCTAGAAGCAGATTCCTCCGCTCCCACCCCATTCGGGCCGGAGCGCCCGATGGGGACCCCGGCTGCGCTGCGGAATGACAACCAGAAAAGGAAAGGAAGAAGCGGGTCCTTCGCTGTGCTCAGGATGACAAGTTTTGGGGTGGGTGGCGGGTTCGGCATCCCTACGAACCCATGTCTCAGAAGCGAGACATGGGTCACCCGGCCCTCACTCCACCCATGCGCAAAGGCACGTACGAATGGGCACCCGTGCGCGGCGCGGGCGGTATGGGCCGCCCACTCATGCCCCAAATGCGAGGGCATGAATGGGGCACCCGGCATTCTCAATCCTGATGATGTGTGCCTGGGTATCAAATGCCTATGCAATTTCTTGCACACAATCTGTGGAAATGCGAGCCGAAGCGGGATAAAGACTGACAAAAACGCACTCCAGAAATGGTCACCAAATTGCATCGGAATAGGACATACCTTTTTGGGGGTCTATTTCATGCGTATGCGTACCGTTGTAGCTGTGTTTGCCCTGCTGGCCTGCGGCCTTGCAGCGAAGGCCGATCCCATTACGGTTACCGTCAGCGACAGCGCATACGTCAGTTCCCAAAACGATCTCGCCGGCACCTTCTATCCGGACGTCACGGTCACCTTTAGCGGCGATACCTCAGACCTCGTCTACAACTCCACCGGGTACATCGGTACCATCGGACGCGGAACGCCGGTCTACGGGGATCCGCTCTACTACATCCCAGGCATGGCGACCATTCAGATCGGAGGCCTGGGCACGTTCACAATTGACCAGTCGGTCGAGTTCTTCGATAACCAGGTCACCTCCATTGCGGGCGTCTCCATATACGGCAACGGCGGCAGCGGCTACATCATCCTCGGTACACAGAATGCCGCATTCAGTACGTACACCGGCACAACCAGCATTGGTCCGATCTCCGGACCCGTCTTGCCCCTCGAGGTAGGCTTCGATACCTCCGACGGATACATGGTCTTAGAACCCGGCAGCTACGAATACGCCGACGGCACCCCTTCCACCTTGACTGCTTCGGTGGCACCCACTCCCGAGCCCTCCAGCCTCGCGCTGCTCGGAACCGGCATCCTCGGCTTTGCCGCTACCATTCGTCGACGTCTGCGCTAACCCGGCAAGACGCTCGAACTGAGAGCCCCGGTTTCCGCTGGGGTGTATGGGCGGGTTGTGGCGCGCTCACTCCACCCATGCGCAAAGTGCGCGCATGAATGGGGCACCCGGCGTGGGGAGTTGGGGCTGAAAGGTGTGGAGGGTTTGGGTGGTGCTGGCGGTGTCGGGGTCCTTCGGCTGCGCGCTTCGCGCTCGTTCAGGATGACAGAGTTTGGGTTGAGGTGGTGAGTTGCGGCGTCCTGCGAACCCATGTCTCAGAAGCGAGACATGGGGCACCCGGCGAGAGCATGCCCCAGGCGGTGGGCTCCGATGCCTGAGTTTTGCTCTTTGCGGAGGAGGCCATCGGTGCCATGAGAATCAGGCTGGCAACGATGTAGGTGGGGATCTTCATTCAGGTTGTCCTTTTACAGAAGTGCTTCGCCGCATGTCAGACGCGTGAGTAACGGTAAAGGGCGTCTCGTCGTTAATCAACTTGGGGGTGCGTTGGGTTCTCCTATACAGGAGGGCGGTTGTTGCACCCTCGTCCCACTCATGCGCAAAGAACGCGCATGAATGGGGCACCCGGCGTACACTTCACACATGCTGCTGGGGATATTTTTGATCTCGATTCCGCTGGCTCTTTCCTTCGCGGCTTGGTGGACGGAATCAAGACGACGAGACTCGGTTGGTAAAGTTCGAAGCATCAGTTTTCGAGTGGGGCTGGCCGCAGCAGTGATTGGCTCAATATTCCTCGTAGTGCTCAGCCTTGACGCGCTGCTAAACCATAACGGAATGGTGGGGGATGGCTTCGCCGCCCGCGCTCTTTGGCTGCCCGCTGCCGTTTTGGCTGTCTGCGCTTTATCGCTTTCATTTCTCGGGTCCAAGTCCCCGCGTGTCTTTGGCATCATCTCTTCGTTGTCACTTTTGGTGATGCTCTATCTTGTAGGTTTAGCCACAAGCTACTGACACGCCTAGGTCAGAAATATATAGGCAAGTTGTGGCCCCTTCACCCCACCCATGCGCAAAGAACGCGCATGAATGGGCCACCCGACCTGGAGGGTTGGGGTTGAAAGGTGTGGAGGGTTTCGGTGGTGTTGACGGCAGCGGGGTCCTTCGACTGCGGGCTTCGCCCTTCGCTCAGGTTGATAGAGTTTGGGTGGGGTCCGGCATCCTGCGAACCCATGTCTCAGAAGCGAGACACGGGCACCCGGCGACGATGGGCTGGACACGGGGTGCAAATGACGACGGTGCTGACGGAGTTAGAGGCGTTGTCGGAGCGCGGGCGGTATGGGCCGCCCACTCATGCCCCAAAGGCGAGGGCATGAATGGGGCACCCGGCATTGCTTGGAACGGTATCGCGTTTATGCGAGCCCCATAATTCAGGCAATAGGCGCACTTGGTCAGAGCGGAGTACATTCTGGGTTACTACGCGCGGCATCGAGTCTCGCATGGTCAACGTGCTCTACTTCCAGGAGAAGAAACAATGCCGAAAGTCAGATACGGAATCGCGACTTATGACCGATGGTCAGGAGCTATTGACTCCGGGTTAAGTGCATCAATGGACGGATGCCGTGGTGGCTTCTACGAGTTTTTCGAGAGTGCGGGTGAAAATGGTTGGGAGTTATGCGGATCTTTCCCGTCCGGGACGGTGGGTGACAACGTCGCGCAGGCCGATGGAAACCGCCGCAAGACAATAGATCCCAGCGATTACATTACCTTCATTTTTAAGAAGGTCTAAGTGGTAGTTTTATTCAAAATAGTAGGAGAACGACAGCAATGAACCAACCGAGACCATGTGCAGTCTGCACACGATGTGGGCGCGTGTCCTACAGCATGAATCTTATCAATGGTCCCTGTGGCCATATGGTCGGCGGGAAGCGATGCCGCGGTGTCAACGGTAGTAGGCTGAACACCGACGACTGGGCGGAATGTGAAAATTGTGCGGGCTCTGGACGCACCGATGAATCGCAGTGTGCAAACTGCGCCGGAAGGGGCTGGATCGAAATGCCGCGCTAGAGCATATCTCCTTGAGGCGTAGTAGAGGGAGTATGTGTCGCGCCTACAGCGCTCGGTTCCTTGGGGTACTCTTACCTAGGCCTTCGGCCTAGGCTGGTATATGACGGGCCTTCAGCCCTAAAGCAAGAACGACCACACCTGTACGAGAAGTGCTCTAACAGTCATTGCGGTATGGATGTCTTTAGACTCGCCAACTGCACTGTCACTCGGTTGGAGTTGGGATGCGGAGGGAGGTGCCGGTCATTTGTTTGGGGAGGTCTAGGTTTAAGAGGCTGAGGATGGTGGGGGAGATGTCGCGGAGGGAGCCGTTGGGTTGGACGTTGATTTTTTTGCCCTGGTCGGTGATGAGGAGGAAGGGGACGGGGTTGGTGGTGTGGGCGGTGTGGGGGCCGCCGGTGGTGGGGTCGATGAGGAGTTCGGCGTTGCCGTGGTCGGCGGTGATGATCCAGTTGGCGTTGTGCTGGCGGACGGCCTGGTAGATGCGGGCGAGTTGGGCGTCGACGGTTTCGACGGCGCGGATGGTGGGTTCGAGCTTGCCGGAGTGGCCGACCATGTCGGCGTTGGCGAAGTTGACGATGATGACGTCGAAGGCGGTGTCGGTGATGGAGCGGACGACTACGTCGGCGATGCCGGCGGCGGACATCTCGGGGGCGAGGTCGTAGGTGGCGACCTTTTGGGACTGCACCAGCTCGCGGTCTTCGCCTTGGAAGGGCTTCTCGATGCCGCCGTTGAAGAAGTAGGTGACGTGGGCGTACTTTTCGGTCTCGGCTACGCGGAGGTTGCGGAGGTTGGCGGTGGCCATGACGTTGGCGAGGAGGTTGTCCATGGACTCGGGGGGGATGACCATGGGGAGGGTGAACTTGGG
>JBAVDD010000053.1:0-9674 GCA_049587035.1 Acidobacteriaceae bacterium
GTAGCTACAGCGCGCCCCATGCCAGCTACAGCGCACCTCGCGCCAGCAGCGGAGGCGGAGCCAGCTATCACGGTGGCGGGGGTGGCGGATTCCATGGTGGCGGCGGCGGTGGTGGATTCCATGGCGGCGGCGGCGGCCACAGCGGTGGTGGCGGTCACGGCGGACATCGCTAACCAGCACGTCTGCTAACCAAAACATCAAGGGCTGAGGAGCAATCCTCAGCCCTTCTTCTTTTCCTAACGATATCTATCGCCTAAGCTACCGCCCAGCCAGCCGAAGCACCATTCCAGCAATTCGCTGCAACGCTCCTGGCTTGGCCAAAGCGCGCGCCTGTTCCGCCATCGCCGCGCGTCGTGGCCCATCCATCAACAGCCCCAGCAGCACCGCCAGCAACGTCTCCGCCGTAACATCTTTCTGCAGCAGCATCTCCGCCGCGCCCGCTGCCACCAGCACCTCCGCATTCTTCCGCTGATGATCATCCGCCGCCGTAGCCAGCGGCACCAGCAACGACGGCTTGGCCGCCGCACACAGCTCCGCCACCGTACTCCCAGCCCGAGCCAGCACCACATCCGCCGCCGCATACTGCTCCGGCATGTCCGCAAGAAACGCTTCCACCACCCATCGCGAAGCATTCGCTCCACTCTTCGCGTAGGCCGCCCGTGTTGCCTCCAACTGCCGCGGCCCGGCCTGGTGCACAATCGTCAGCCCCGGCAACTCCTCCAGCAAGCGCCCCGCAATCAGCGGCATCGTCTCATTGAACACCAGCGCCCCATTACTCCCCGCCGTCACCAGCAGTCGCCGCGGCGAATCCAGCGCAGCGCCCACCGCCCGCTCCGGCAGCGCAAAGATCTCCGCCCGCACCGGAACCCCCGTCACCTCGGCATTGCGGAAGTACTGCGCAGTCTGTGCAAAGTTCACCGCAGCCGCGTTCACCCGTTTCCCCACCAGCCGGTTGGTCATCCCGGGCACCGCATTCGGCTCATAAGCCAGCGTAGGAATCCGCAACAACAGCGCGGCAATCATCGCCGGCCCACTAGCATACCCACCCACACCCACCACAACCTGCGGCTTGAACTCTCGCAGCAACCTCAAGCATCGCAGCACACCCAGCGGCAAATCCATCATCGTCCGCAGTCGAGTCGCGAGGCTCACATTCTTCAACTGCCCCGACCGCACCAGCTCCAACCGGAACCCCGCCTCCGGCACCAGCCGCGTCTCCAACCCGCGCGCAGTCCCAACAAACCGCACCTCAGCCCCATGCTGGTCGCGCAACTCGCGCCCAATCGCCAGCGCCGGCATCACGTGCCCGCCCGTACCACCCCCGGCAATCATCACCCTCAGCGCGTCGTCTTTCACTACGCTCTACACTCTACCCTCTACGCTCCGTTTTCAATCGATCTCGCGCGTCACATTCAGTAGCACGCCCATGCAAGCCAGTGTCACAAACACGCTCGTTCCGCCCGACGAGATCAGCGGCAACGGCAGCCCCTTCGTCGGCAGCAGCGCCAGCACCACGCTCATATTGAAAAACGCCTGCACCAGCACGATCGTGGTCAACCCAAACGCCAGGAACCGCGCAAACGGGTCCGTCGACATAAACGCCGCACGCAGCCCCCGATACCCCACGATGCAGAACGCCGTCAGCACGCAGATCGCGCCGATCAGCCCCAGTTCCTCGCTGATATTCGCAAAGATGAAATCCGTATGCGGCTCCGGCAGGTAAAAAAGTTTCTGCCTTCCTTCCATCAACCCCAGCCCGCGAATTCCGCCCGTACCCACGGCAATCAACGATTGCAAAATATGAAACCCAGCACCCCGCGGATCAGCCTCCGGGTGTAGGAACACGAACATCCGCTTCGCTCTCCAAGCCACATGGAACAGCATGTAATACAGCACCGGCGAAGCAGCCGCGCCACCCAGCAGCACCCACTTCACAGGCATCCCCGCAAGAAAAAGCATCAAGATCATCACACCCGCGCACACCAGCGCCGTGCCCAGATCGGGCTGCTTCAGGATCAGCGCAATGAACAGCAACGGCGGTATCACCGCCGGCAGAATTGTCTCCTTGAAGTTGTCAATCGTGTGAATGCGTGTCTGCAGAAACCACGCCAGGAAGAGCACAATCATCGGCTTGGCGAGCTCCGAAGGCTCTAGCGTGAACCCCGGAAATCGCACCCACCGATGCGCTCCATTCATCCCACCCCACGCAAACACTGACAGCAGCAACAGCCCGGTAATTCCCATCAGCGGAAAGATCAGCTTCGGGTTGTTGTACTTGCGATAGTCCACCCGCATCAGCACAAACAGCGCAATCATGCCCGCCAACGCAAACCCCGCCTGCTTGGTCACATACGCATACGGCGAACCCAGCGTAGCCTTCGCCAGCACGGCCGACGCCGAAAATACCGACACCAGTCCAAACAAGACCAGCAGCAGCACTGTTCCAAACAACCATTTATCGACGCCAACCCGCTTTGCCATCCGTCTCTACACCCATCCACTACGGCAACGCCGCGACTAGCTCCTTGAACACACGACCGCGCTGCTCATAATTCTCAAACTGGTCAAAGCTCGCACACGCCGGAGCCAGCAGCACCGTATCGCCCGCAACCGCTGTCGCTTGCGCAAACGCCACAGCCCGTTCCAGCGTCTCCGCTCTCTCTATCTTCACGACCCCATCGAGCTGGCGCTCAATCTTTTCTGCCGCTGAACCAATCGTGATAACCGTTTTTACGCGTTCACGCAGCAGCGGCTCCAACACCCGGTAGTCCGAACCCTTGTCCTTCCCGCCCAGAATCAAATAAACTCCGTCCGCAAACGCCTCCACCGCCTTCATCGTAGCGTCCACATTCGTAGCCTTCGAGTCGTTGTAATACCGCACTCTCCCCACCTCGCGCACAAACTCCAGCCGATGCTCCACGGCCTTGAACCCGCGCACCGTCTCACGAATCGTCTCGGCCTCCACTCCAGCCAACCGAGCCGCACACACCGCCGCCAGCACATTCTCCACGTTGTGCGCTCCCACCAGCGGAATCTCCGCCACCGGCATCACCGGCTCCGGCTTCGCTCCCTCACGCGGCACAAACAAAATCGACTCCCCATGCACAAACGCCCCCTGCTTAATAGGCCGTCGCGTGCTGAACCAATAGATCTGAGCCTTGGTCTTGGCAGCCACCATCTGCGTATCCTTGTCCTCCCCATTCAGCACCAGGAAGTCTTCCGCCGTCTGGAACTCCGTAATCCGAGCCTTCAGCGCCGCATACGCCTCAAACGTTCCATGCCGATCCAGGTGGTCCGGTGTAATATTCAGCACCAGCGCAATCTTCGGCTTGAACGTCTCCACCGTCTCCAGCTGAAAGCTCGACACCTCCAGCACGCTCCAACTCTCCGCCGAACTCTCCTCCACCATCGCCGTCACCGGCCGCCCAATGTTCCCACCCACCAGCGTCGGTCTACCCGAGGCCTTCAAAATCTCTCCAATCAGCGTAGTCGTCGTCGTCTTCCCATTCGACCCCGTAACCGCGACCACTTCACCCTGCAAGTACTGCGAGCCCAGCTCCAGCTCGCCAATAATATGCATCCCCATCGCACGCACCTGCTTCAGTTCCGGCGTCGACATCGGCACACCCGGACTCACCACAATCAAATCCTGCCGCCGAAACGTCAGCAGCCCATGGCTCCCTGCCTCCACCATATAGCCCTGCTCCAGCATCTCCGAAAGCTCCGCAATCAGCATCGCCGGCCGAGCATCACTCACCGTAACCCGCGCGCCCCGAGCCTTCAAAAAACGCGCAGCCGCCAACCCGCTCTTCCCCAACCCCACCACCAACACACGCTTGTTCTTCAACTCCAACATGTCCACTCGCCTCTTCTACGCTGTTAACTCTATTCTCTACGCTATCGCGCTACCTCAACTTCAGCGTCGTCAGCGCAAACAGCGCAAACACCAGCGCCGCAATCCAGAACCGCGTAATCACCTTCGACTCCGACCACCCCATCAACTCAAAGTGATGATGCAGCGGCGCCATCTTAAATATCCTCTTCCCATTCCTCAGCTTGTAACTTCCCACCTGCAAAATCACGCTCAGAGCCTCAAGCACAAACACCCCGCCAATAAACGGCAGCAACAGCTCCTGCTTGATGATCACCGCAACCGTGCCAATCACTCCGCCCAGCGCCAGCGACCCCACATCGCCCATGAACACCTCCGCCGGATGCGCGTTGTACCAAAGGAACCCAATGCTGGCCCCCACCATCGCCCCGCAGAAGATCGTCAGCTCGCTCACCATCGGCATGCGCTGCAGCTCAAGGTAATCCGCAAATACCACATGTCCGCTCACATACGTCAGCACCGTCAGCGCGCCCGCCGCAATAATCGTGCAGCCAATCGCCAGCCCATCCAGCCCATCCGTCAGGTTCACCGCGTTGCTCGATCCGGTAATCACCAGCATCACAAAAATCACAAACGGCAAAAATGCCAGCGGCCAAAGATGCGGATAGCTCAACAGGCTTCCAATAATCAGGTCCGGCCTAAAGCGCTTGATAAACGGGACCATCAGCCGCGTCGAATACGCATGCTCACCCCGCATCGCCACCAGCGCCACCGCAATCACTCCACTGGCAATAAACTGCAGCGCCAGCTTCTGCCACGACGTAAGCCCAAGATTCCGCTTCTTCACCACCTTGATGTAATCGTCCGTAAACCCGATCGCTCCAAACGCGACCGTCGAAAACATCGCCAGCCATATATAAGGATTCGTCAGGTTCGCCCACAACAGCGTAGGCACCAGAATCGAGATGCAGATCAGCACGCCACCCATCGTCGGTGTGCCGCCCTTCTTCTGGTGGCTCTCCGGCCCGTCCTCGCGAATGAACTGCCCAATCTGAAACTGCCTTAGCCGGTCAATCACGAACGGGCCAATCAACAGCCCGATCAGCATCGCCGTCATGCTCGCGAATGCGCAGCGGAACGTAACGTAGCGAAAGATCCGGAACACCGGAAAGTACGGGAACAGCTTTTGATAGAGCAACCAATAGAGCAACGGATCCTGCCTCGCCAATATCCTCGAACCGCATCCTGCAACCACGGTTCTCGGCTAATCTTACCGCCCATGCGTGTGTTTCTTTGTGTGATTCCCACACCGAAACCATCCCGGGGAACCTGCCTCTGCACGGTTTCGAAACTCGCTCCTCAAGGCGCGCTCAACGCTTCCAGCGCACGCTCCAGCCTCACCCCGCGCGAAGCCTTGAGCAACACCACATCACCCTCCCGCAAATTCTCCCGCAACCACACTCCCGCCGCCTCGGCCGACTCCACAAATACCGCCGTCGCACCCTTCTCCCGCGCTCCCGCAACCAACTCCTTCGCCAACCCCCTCACCCCCACCACCACATCCACACCCGCCATCCCTTCGCCGCAGGCCCGATGCAGCCGCGCCCCTTCCGGCCCCAACTCCAACATCTCTCCGGCCACTACAATCCGCCGCTTCGCCTCAGTCTTCCTCAACGCCTCGATCATCCCCTCCAGCGCCTTCGGGTTGCAGTTATACGTATCATTCACAATCTCCGCGCCCCGCCACTCCACCATATTGCCGCGCTTCTCCGTCGGCCGCATCCGCTCCAGCGCACCAATCGCATCCAACGGCTCCACCCCGTTCCAACGCCCCACAGCATAAGCCGCCAACGCATTCATCACGTTGTGTCGGCCCGGCAATCGCAGAGTCATCGGCCAGCGCATATCGCCCACCGCCAACCAAAACTCCGACCCACGCAGCCCGTGATCTTCGATCTCCTCTGCTCGTACCGCAGCGTCCGCACTCATCCCATACAGCACCGCACGATCGCCCATCCCCCTGCCAAACCCGCGCACTCGCTCATCATCTGCATTCAGAAACGCGATCCCATCCGCAGGCAGCGCATCCACCAGCTCATACTTCGCGCGCGCAATCCCCTCGATCCCATCCGCAAAAAACTCCAGATGCACCGCCGCAACATTACTGACCACGGCCCAATCAGGCTCCGCAATCTTCGCCAGCGCACGTATCTCCCCAGCATGATTCATGCCCATCTCCAACACCGCCACCTCATGCTCCGGCTCCAACCGCAGCAGCGTAAGCGGCAGCCCAAAGTGGTTGTTGAAGTTCCCCTCTGTCTTTAACACTTTCAACGTCGTCTGCAGCACCGCCGCTACACACTCTTTCGTAGTAGTCTTCCCCGCCGACCCCGTAACGCCAATCACCCGCCCACCCCACTGCCGCCGCACGCAATTCGCCAGCCGCTGCATCGCACGCAGCACACAATCCTCTCCATCAGGAACCCGCAGCAGCCGCGCCTCCTCCACCCCCACCGGCTTCAACCACCGCACACTCACGACCGCCGCCACAGCGCCATCCCCCAGCGCCGTCTCCACAAACTCATGCCCATCCACCCGCTCCCCTCGCACAGCAAAAAACAAATCCCCCGCGCCAATCGTGCGCGAATCAATCGAATACCCCAACGCCTCCGCGACCGTATCGAACTCCCCCTCCGCGTGGATCCAATCCGCAACCCGCCCCAGCGTCAACCTCAAGCGCGCACCTCCGCATTCAATTCACGCAACACGCGCCCTGCCTCCGCAACATCATCAAACGCCACGGCTCCATGCGCAAACGTCTGCGTCTTCTCATGCCCTTTACCCGCCAGCAACACAATATCTCCCGCCTTCGCCGTACGAATCGCAATCTCAATGGCCACCCGCCGATCCACCTCCACGACACACGCCACATCTGTTTCCCGAACCCCCACCATCACCTCATCAATAATCGTCACCGGATCCTCACTGCGCGGATTGTCGCTAGTCACCACCACCAAATCACTCGCCTCTCCAGCAACTCTCCCCATCTTCGGACGCTTCGTCTTATCCCGATCTCCCCCGCACCCAAACATCGTAATCACGCGTCCACTATGCGCTTTTACGAGGTCCCATCCCAACGCAATCAGATTCGCTAGCGCATCATCCGTATGCGCATAATCCACAACCACCGTGAACCCTGCATCCTTTGATCCAGGCACCACCTCAAACCTTCCCGGAACCTGTCGCAACTCCTTCGCCGCCGTCGCAATCTGTTCCAGCGTCAATCCTCTTGCCAGCGCCGCGCACGCCGCCGCCAGAAAGTTGTACACATTCACTCTTCCACTCAAAGGCGTGCAAATCGAGATACGTCCATCCGGCGTTATCCATCGGAATCTTGTTTCGCCGGCATGCAGCTCGATCTCTTCAGCTCGATAACGGGCATTTTCCGATTCGATCCCGTAGAGCATCCACGTCGAAAGGGAACCAACCTTCACCGTCAGCTCAACTCCCCACGGATCGTCGAGGTTAATGACGGCCTTCCTGGGTGAACCCGTCCCAACGCCCTCAAACAACTTGGCCTTCGCCGCGAAATAGCTGTCCATCGTCCCGTGATAATCCAAATGGTCCTGCGTCAAATTCGTAAACACCGCCACATCCACCGGAATTCCCCACACCCGCTCCTGCTCCAGCGCATGCGAGCTCATCTCCATCACCACCTCGGTGCAACCCGCCCGCACACCTTCGGCAAACACCGCCAGCACGTCCCGACTCTCCGGAGTCGTATGCTCGCTCTCCCGCACCACATCACCCACATGCGTCTCAATCGTCCCCAACAGCACACACTTCCGTCCCACACTCCGCAGCATCTGCTCCAGCAGAAACGCCGTCGTCGTCTTGCCGTTCGTCCCCGTCACCGCACTAACCTTCAGCTTCTTCTCCGGAGCTCCAAACACCACCGAGCTCAAATCCGCGAGTGCCCGCCGTCCACCATTCGCATCTCCATCCACCAGCGCCATCGCCAGCTCTGGTTGCTGCGCCCGCAGGTCCACAAACATCTCCAGCGAGTCGGTCACAACCGCCGCCGCACCCTTGCGAATCGCCGCGTCAATGTACTGATTGCCATCCGTGGTCCCACCACGCATGGCCACAAACACGTCGCCCGCGCTCACCCGTCGCGAGTCATACTGCACACCTCGAACCTCAATATCGCGCCGCCCCGCAGTCTCCACCACGCGCACCGCCGCAATCACGTCACTCCATTGCATATGTTCGATTCTAGGCCTCGCCAAATGAGCCTTTTCCTACGCCTCTATCCGCTCTACCGCACGAACCGTACCACAATCTCAGTGCCCACCGGAACCATCGTTCCCGCCGCCGGAGCCTGGTCCTGCGCCAGCCCGCTGCCCAGCGTCTGCACCCTCAGCCCAAGGTTCCCGGCCTTTTCCACCACGGTCCGCAGATCACTCCCATGAAAGTCCGGAACCGCGACGCGTTTCCCGGCGTCGATCACCACGGCCCCATTACCGCGCGCCTGTATCGGCGGGCGAATCACTGGACCCTCCACCCGCTCGCCCGCACCGTCTCCCATCGTCGACGTCGTGTTCCCATTCTTATGGAACGCCGCCACCACCTTGTCCGGCAGCGCGCCCAGCCCACCGGACTGCGGCTTTTGCTTCTCCGCCTTTTCATACTCCTCATCCGCGGCCCGGTTCGCATCCATTGCGGCCGCGGTCTGCGGCTGCCGAAGCGGATCATCTGAGGGCAGGCTGTTCACCTCGTCATACACCGCGTTCAGGTCGCCGATATGTTCGTCCGGCTCATCGTCCGGCTCCGCCGTATTCTGCACCGCGAGCATCTGCTGCTGCGTCTTCAGTGGCTGATCATGCGGCACTCCAAGATACTCCAGCACCTCCTGCGCCAGCTCACGGAATACCGGCGCGCTCACCGTCGTGCCAAACCGGCTTCCCACCGTCGGCTCATCAATCACCACGGCCACAGAGATCGCCGGATGGCTCACTGGCGCAAATCCCGCAAAGCTCGCAACCACCCTGGTGTGCGAATACGTATGCGTCACCGGATCCACCTTCTGCGCCGTGCCCGTTTTGCCCGCCGAGCTATATCCGTTCAACTGCGCCGGTTTGCCCGTTCCATCCAACACCACACCCGCCATCATCTCCCGCAGATCCGCCGCAGTCTTTTCGCTGATCACCCGGTGCGCACCTTCAGGCAACATCGCCGCCAGCCCAGCCTCCGGATGGAACGTCGCCGCGACCAGATGTGAGTCTCCCGTCTGATCGTCGGTTGACTGCAGCAGAATATGTGGAGGCAGATACACGCCTCCATTCGCAATCGTCGACACCATCGCCACCAGCTGCACCGGCGTCACCGCAACCTCTTGCCCAATCGCAATCGACAGTATGCTCGTCGATCCCCACTTCCGCGGAGGCCGAAGCAACCCACGCGTCTCGCTCGGCAGCTCAATCCCCGTCCTCTCGCCGAACCCAAACGCCTTTATGTACTGATAAAACTTATCCGGCCCCAATTTCAGCGCCATCTTCGCCGCGCCCACGTCGCTCGAAATCTCCAGCGCCTTCTCCAACGTCATCACCCCATAGTGATGCGCCCGATCCTCCGCGTCATCATGCAGCGTGCGGCCATACATCGTCATCTCGCCGCCTTGCGTGTCCACCATGTCCGTCGGCTTCAGGCCCAATGCATCAATCGCCGCCGAGTACGTCACCAGCTTGAACGTCGATCCCGGCTCGTATACGTCGCTCACCGCAAGATCCGTCAAAGAGCCGGGCTGCATATGCCGGGAGTCATTCGGATTGAATCGGGGAGA
>JBAVDD010000054.1:0-3396 GCA_049587035.1 Acidobacteriaceae bacterium
GGGGGAGGGAGAGGCCGGCGTCGGCGGTGAGGCCGCTGTTGCGGGTGAGGACGCGGGTGATCTGGCGGACGCGGTCGGCGCGGTAGTTGAAGCAGATGACGGCGTCGCCGGCGCGGATGGGGCCGATGGGTTGGTTGGCGGCGTCGGTGCAGGTGAAGGGCTCGATGAACTCGTCGGTGATGCCGTTGTTGTAGCTTTGCTGGATGCGGGCGATGGGGTCGTGGTGGAGGCCGGCTTCGGGGTCGGCGGTGACCATGGCGCGGTAGGCTTTGTGCTCCTTCTCCCAGCGGTAGTCGCGGTCCATGGCGAAGTAGCGGCCGGAGATGCTGGCTAGCTGGCCGGTGTTGTACTCGCGGAATTTCTGCTGGAGCTCTTCGATGTAGCCGAGGCCGGAGGTGGGCATGGTGTCGCGGCCGTCGAGGAAGGCGTGGACGTAGACGCGCGTGAGATTGTGCTGCGCGGCGAGGCGGAGGAGCGCGTAGAGATGGCGCTGCTGGGAGTGGACGCCGCCGTCGGATAGGAGGCCGATGAGGTGGAGGGCGCGGCCGGGCTGGGCGGCGGTGTGGATGGCGGCCAGGAGCGTGGGGTCGGTGAAGAAGGCGCCGGTGGAGATGGCGGTGTCGATGCGGGTGATATCCATGCGGACGATGCGGCCGGCGCCGAGGTTGAGATGGCCGACTTCGCTGTTGCCCATTTGGCCGTCGGGCAGGCCGACGTGGTGGTTGCTGGCCTGGATGAGGGTGTTGGGGTAGTCGCGGAGGAGGGCGTTGTAGGTGGGCTTGCGGGCGAGCGCGATGGCGTTGCCGTGGGTTTCGGCGCGGTAGCCCCAGCCGTCGAGGATGGTGAGGATTACCGGTGGTGTGGTTCTCATAGTGTGAGTTTACTTGGTTGGGGTGGTGGGTTGTGCGAAGGGGTGTGCGGGTTAGTTGAGGTGGATGGTGTCGTGCTGGGCCTCGTATTGTTTTTTGGCGGCTTCGATCTCGTCTTTGTGGCGGTTGTAGACCTCGATGCCGATGTCTTCGCCCTTCTTCTGCATGATGACCTTGGCGTCACGCACGATTAGCGGTTGGACTGCGAGCAGATTCTTGCCCGCCGGTGAACGGTAAAAGTCAATGGCGGCCTGCATGTCAGCTTGGGACACGTAGCGCTGATAGTAAGGCGCGTACAGGGTCACGATATCGAGTTTCAGAAACTCGGAACGAAGGTCGGTCCAGAAGGAGGCGGGATACCAGGGGGCAGAGGTGGCCTGCATCGCGGTGACGCTGGTGTTGAAAAGGTCGTGGGTCGTTTTGGAGGCTCCGGTCAGTGCCATGTACTCGCGAATCTGATCCGCGGTGGCGGGATGGGCTGGAGGCGCGATCTGACTTACTGCAGAGGTGGATGTTGCAGGCGCAGGGGTGGTAGCGGGTTGCTGGGCGCTCGAAGCGACTGCCAGACAGAGTACACAGGTGCTTGCGAGCAGACGGATGATGCGCATGGGATGTCTCCTTGATTTGCGCTTGATGGTAGCACGGTCGTCGGGCCTGGGGCGATGCCCCAGTAAGTGTCGGGCCTTCAGCCCTTGGGTTTTGTGTGGTCGCTTACCTAAGCCTTCGGCCTAGGCTGGTATGTGTCGCGCCGTTGGCGCTGGAGAGCTACGGCAACGGCAACTGCAGATCCCTACGGGATGGCGTTGCCGTGGGTTTCGGCGCGGTAGAACAAGCCGTCGAGGATGGTAAGGATTACCGGGGGTGTGGTTCTCATAGTGTGAGTTTACTTGGTTGGGGTGGTGCGGTTGTGCGGGGAGCGGACAACGAAGTTGATACCGCCTGGCCTGATTAATTCGGCGATGGTTTCTCGATGTGGTCGATGATGAGGAACTTCTTGTCTCCCTTTGTAGACTCGAGCTTCAGGCCTAGTTCGTCGGGGAGAGCTGTGATGAGGGACGGCCATACGCCAGGGAGGTCGTTACGGTCGGTGGGTGTGGCGCCGCTGTATTGGAGGATGAAGTCGTAGGTAGCGGTGAGGCCGGTCTTGTCGAGAACGGGAGCGCCCATCTGTCCGGTGAGCTGCTGGGCCAGGAGTGCCATGGAACATTTGTGAGCGACGAATTCATATCCGCGCACGCCGTTGCCGCGCTGATAGATCGGCGGAATCTTCACGTCGCCGAAGTTCTTTAGCTCTTCGGGCGTAGGAGGCATAGAGGCTGCTGGATGAAGCTTCGGGCCTTTGCGGGCTACGACCAGGTTGTATACCTGACCTCTTCGGGTCTCCCAGTGAACGCGCAATTGGAAGCGGTCGGCGAGCAGCACCTGAAACATGTGTTGCTTCTCGCTCCAAGCCTGTGTGTCGGTTAGCTTCGCCAGCCGATCATCCGTGGCGCTGTCTGACTTTGCCTGAATATTGAAGAGCGCGCGGCGGGTCCAGTTGGGGAGACCTACGATCTGGGCCCACTCTACTCCATAGGCCGTACCGAGCAGGTTCATGACGTCGTAGTTGGTCAGATTTGCGTAGCCGCTATGGGCAGGGTTGGGGCCTCCGACAGTGTACGAATTTGCAGGGGGGCTCTCCCGTATTGAGGCGATGTCGAAGGTGAGCGATGGAACGTAGGGCAGCTCGGCGGTGTGGGGCGCGGCTGGTTGCTGGGCGGTCGAAGTGATTGCCAAAAGGATTGCGCAGGTGGTTGCCAGTAGGCGGAGCATGCGCATGAGATCTCTCCTTGACGGCGGGTTGATGGTAGCACGGCGTTCGTTGCGTTCAGGGTGACGACGGAAACTGGGTACGGCAAAGAGAACTGCAGATCCCTGCGGGATGACAAACAAAAAAGCTAGCGCAAGAGCACTAGCAACGGCAACAGCAAGAACAGCGGCAACAACAAGAGCAACGGCAAAGGCGAAGAGAACTGCAGATCCCTGCGGGATGACAAACAAAAGAGGCAACAGCAACTGCAATTGCGGCCTATGGGAGTTCTGGGGCGAATTGGGTGGGCCAGAGGTCCTTTGAGAGGTCTTGCATTGTGGTGTTGGTGGATTCGATGAGTTGTAGCTTTCTTTCACGGCTCCACTTCTTGAGTTCTTTTTCGCGGGCGATGGCGTTCAGGACGTAGGTGAAGTGCTCGAAGTAGACGAGGCGCGTGATGCTGTATCTGGCAGTGTACGTACCTGGGCGGAGTTCTTTGTGCTGGGTTACGCGGGTACACAGATCATTCGTCATGCCGATGTAGAACTGGAGCGAACGGCTCGACATGATGTAGACCCAGAAGTTGTATTCGCGTGGTGGCATGGATGGGGAGGGTAGCGGTTGTGGTTAGGGCGGGGGAAATGCAGATCCCTGCGGGATGACAAACAAAAAGGCAAAAGCAGCGGCAACAGCAACAGCAAGAACAATTGCAGATCCCTGCGGGATGACAAACAAAAA
>JBAVDD010000055.1:0-6372 GCA_049587035.1 Acidobacteriaceae bacterium
GATTGGAGCCCTGACCCGTTGGTTTTGCTGCAGGCGTTGAATCAGCGGTTGCTGGGGCGGGGGGATGCGAAGGCAACCTGCCTTGTGCTGCGGATTGATGCCGATGGCGGTGCTACGCTGGCGAATGCTGGCCACTTGCCACCCTATTTGAATGGCGAACCGCTGGCTATGGAAGGATCGCTGCCGCTGGGGATGATCGATGACGCTGATTTCAGCGTGATGCGTTTCCAGGTGGCTGTACGCGACCGGTTGATGCTGATGTCCGACGGCATTGTGGAAGCTACCGACGCGAATGGGAAGCTGTTCGGGTTTGAGCGCGTGCAGGCGTTGTTGGCGATGGCAGGGAGTGCTGCTGAGGTGGCGAACGCTGCGCAGGCGTTCGGGCAGGAAGACGATATCAGTGTGATTGCGGTAACTAGAATGACGCCCCAACCCAGCATCGCTTGAGGCTTCGCCGCGGATGTGGGGTCGTCTGCTTGTCCGCTAGCCTTCGACGACGGGTTCGGGGGATTCGGGTTCGGCTATGGTGTCGGCGGTGGGGGCGGCGCCTTTTACGCGGACTACCGTGATCTTGTCGAAGCCTTCTTTGAAGACGGGCGGGCGGAGGCGCTCGGCCATCTTTTGCATTACGTCGTCGGTTACCTGGCGGTCGCGCTTGGAGTTGCGCTCGAGGCAGACGGCTAGCGGGACGTCGAAGAAGACGGCCTGGACTTCGTAGCCGAAGGACTTCGCCATCTTGATCCACTGGCGGCGTTCGTGCGGGCTCAGGTTGGTGGCGTCGACGTAGTTCCAGGGCATCTTGGCGATGAGGCGGGCGCGGAGGAGGCTGCGCAGGGTGCTGAAGACCAGGCCCTGGTAGCGCTGCTCGGTGATGTCGTCGAAGAGGATGTTGCGTAGCAGGTCGGAGGAGAGCGGGGTGACGCCGCGGCGCTTGTACCAAGTGGTTTTGCCGGAGCCGGGGAGGCCGATGGTGAGCACGACGTAACCGCGGGGGCTCTTGTTGGAGACGGCTTCGGGGCTGGCGGGAGGGGTGGCGAGGGAGTCGGGTTGGAGCTCGTGGACTAGCTTGGGTTCCGAATGGGGTCCCGAATGGGGCTCGGAGTGCGCGGGTTCGGGCACGGGTGCAGCGGCGCTTTTTGGAGCGGGGGTTTCGGCCTTTGCGGTAGCCGATGGGAGGGGCTCGGGATAGGAGGGCCGCAGGGGTGCGGGTTGGTTCGCAGGTATCTCCTGCCCAATCTTGCCCGTGGACTCCGAATCGTTTGGACCACGCTTGGAACGTCTTCTCATGAGTGTCTCGCGCAACCAATCGCGCATAGTTGGTTTGTAACACATGGCTTCGCTGTGCCGCAAAAATGGTGCAGGAATGGGAGAGTTTGGGCGGTGTTCGGAGATCGGTTTGCGGTGGGGTAGGGGCTTTGGTAGCCTTGGAGAAATCGTGAGAAATGAGGGAACATGGCAGTCAAGGTAGGCATTAACGGCTTCGGGCGGATCGGGCGGAACGTTTTTCGCACAGCATTGGGCAATCCTGAGATTGAGTTTGTCGCCGTCAATGACCTGACGACGCCGGCTACGCTGGCCCACCTGCTGAAGTATGACTCGATTCTGGGGAATCTGAAGCATACGATTACGGCTACCGAGGACTCGATTGTTGTGGACGGGAAGGCGATCAAGGTCTTTGCGGAGCGCGATCCGGCGAAGTTGGACTGGGCTTCGGTGGGGGCGGAGATTGTGGTGGAGTCGACCGGGTTCTTTACCGATGCGACCAAGGCTGCCGCTCATTTGGGAAAGACTGTGAAGAAGGTGATTATTTCGGCGCCGGCGTCTAATGAGGACCTTACCGTTGTGCTGGGCGTGAATGATGACAAGTATGACGCGGCGAAGCATCATGTGATCTCGAATGCCAGCTGCACTACGAATTGTCTGGCGCCCGTGGTGAAGGTGTTGAACGACACGTTCGGGATTGCGTCGGGGATTATGACGACCATTCACAGCTATACGAACGACCAGGTGATTCTGGATACGCCGCACAAGGATTTGCGTCGTGCGCGGGCGGCGGCGCTGAGCATGATTCCGAGCTCGACGGGCGCGGCCAAGGCGCTGAAGCTGGTGATTCCGGCGATGGATGGAAAGCTGGACGGATTTGCGATTCGCGTGCCGACACCGAATGTGTCGGTCGTCGACCTGACCTTCGTCAGCGAGAAACCGATTGATGTGAAGTCGATTAATACTGCGATCAAGGCTGCGAGCGAGGGTCCGCTGAAGGGGATCCTGGGGTATACCGAGGAGGAGCTGGTTTCTACTGACTTCCGCGGAAACCCGCTGTCAAGCATCTTTGATAGCAAGCTTACGAAGGTGGTTGGGAGTACGGGTAAAGTCATCAGCTGGTACGACAATGAGTGGGGGTATTCGAGCCGGGTGAAGGATTTGATTTTATTTTTGGTGAAGAAGGGGCTGTAAGGGCCTTCCCTGCTTGATCGACTACGGAACGAATGAGGGTGTCGGCCATGCTGACACCCTCGTTCTTCGTTTATTCTTGCTGCGAGCCTCGGATAGATCTGATGGAGCGGGAGCAGAATCTTGACCTTCAGTAGCCGCGCAACGATCATCGTTACCCGGGCATTTCAGTGGCTGATGCTGGTGTTTACATGGATGCTGTTTACCAAGAATTTTCCTGATCCCACGGACAAGATGCTTTGGTGCTCTGTCCTGCTGGTCTGGGAATGGCTTTGCTACAACATGGTTCAAGCTAAGCTCGATTCCGAGGCTGTAACGTACCGTCGTTGGCGCGGGCCGGTGAGGGTGCCGTGGGACTCGGTTGCTTCCGTTACGTTGTGGAGGGGGATAGGCGGCATCATGATTGGGATGATCTTGCGCTTGGATGGGCGCTCGCTTCTGACCCGGTACAAGTTTCTGTTCGACTCGAAGCCGGGAATTGAGATTCTTAGGAGAGCGCCGTCGGTGGATGATCCTGCGGGGCTTGCGCAACTCAGGGATAAGCTTGTTGGTCAGATTTGAAGCCAACAAGATGGCGTCGGCGGTTGCAGGCTCAAATTGATAGAATGTAGTTATGGCTATGCAGATGGTCGCGCGCAAGTTCGGGTCTTTTCAGGAGATGAAGGACGAAGAATACCGCTACTGGCAGAGCGTGTCTCCCGCGGAACGGTTTGCCGAGACACATCAACATAGCGTCGAGGGGTACAAGAATCGTGAATCTTCCGCCGATGGATCGGGACTTAAAAGATTTGCTGTACGCCTTGAACAATCACCACGTTAAGTACCTGGTGATTGGCGGCTACGCGGTTGGAGTCCATGCTCAACCCCGCGTGACCAAAGACCTCGACGTATTTATCGAGTCGAGCCCGGAAAATGCGTTAGCTGTTTACAAAGCGCTGGCGGAGTTCGGTGCTCCGCTTTCCGAGTTCAGCGTAGAAGACTTTCACAATCCAAATGTCTTCGCGCAATTTGGCCAGCCGCCTTATCGCGTGGACATTCTGCAGCAGATATCCGGAGTTGACTTCGCCACAGCCCATAAGAACAGCGAAGAATTGATGGTTGAGGGCGAACTTCCGGTTCGCTACATCTCGTCCGACGATCTCATCGCAAACAAGCTTGCATCGGGCCGCTTGCAGGACCTGGCGGACGTGGAAGCTATTCGTCAAGCTCGCGCCGCGAAGGAGCACTAGCCCGTGCACGCACAAGGCTATGTCAGATGGCGTCGACGTATTTGAAGGGGCGGATGCCGGCGGACTTCCAGAAGTAGGCGAGGATGATGATGCTGGCGGCGGCGGCGTAGGCGCACCAGAGGCTGGTGAAGGCGTAGCGCTTGAAGGCCATGACTACTAGCAGGATGGTTAGGTTGGCGGCGCCGAAGAGGACCATGTCCTTGACCTTGGAGAAGAAGAGCGTGCCGCAGGTGGCGATGACGTAGAGGACGGCCAGCGTGGTGTTGTTGGTGCCGGGGTTGATGTAGACGATGCTGTGTCCCTTGACGTAGATCTGCGTGGGATAGGCGATGAGCGCCCAGAGCATGTAGAGTGCGGTGCCGGTTCCGATGATGAGGAAGGGCCACATGCGGCGGCGGTTTTTGGCGGTGGCTTCGAAGAGCAGAACCGCTAGCGGGATGAGGAATGGGAGCAGGCCTTGCGCGTAGAGCATGAAGGCTGCGCCCATGTTGCGTTCTACGGTGGGGGAGACGTAACCGTCCAGGCCTAGCCAGACAAAGCCTTCGATGAACTGATGGATGGCGAACATGGTGGGGAGCGCGGCGAAGAGGAGCTCGCGGCGGTGCTTGACCTTGGTGAGGGTGACGACGCCGACGGTGGCGAGCACGCCGCTGCCGACGAAGTTTGCGGTTGCAGAGAAACACATGAACGGAGACCTCGGGGTTGGGGCGATGATAACGCGGAGTTGGGTGTGGGAGATATGATTTGGATATGAGTATGAATGCGAAGCGGACGAATATTGCAGGGACGTCGCCTTATGAGGCGGTGATTGGGTTTTCGCGGGCGGTAAGGATTGGGAACGTGGTGCATGTGTCGGGTACGGGGCCGGTGGGGGCTGAGGAGATGAGCGCGGCGGAGCAGACGCGGGTGGTGCTGGGGCTGATTGAGAAGGCTCTGAAGCAGGCTGGGGCGAGCTTTGAGGATGTGGTGCGGACGCGGATGTTTCTGGCGCATGCGGAGGATTGGGAGGAGGTTGGGCGAGCGCATGGTGAGGTGTTTGGGGAGATTCGTCCGGCGGCGACGATGGTGGTGGCGGCACTGCTGAATCCGAAGTGGAGGGTGGAGATGGAGGCTGAGGCGGTGGTGGGGCAAGAGTAAAGGAAGCAGCCGATCCCTGCGGGATGACAACCAGAAAGACAAATGCGGAACATGGGTTGAATGTGCAGGACAAGCGGGCTCGGTTCGGTTATTCTTCTGGCAATGCCCAAGCTCTCGATTCGTGACCTCGACCTTACTGGTAAGCGTGTCTTCATTCGTGTGGACTTCAATGTGCCGCTCTCGAAAGAGGGCACGATTACGGACGACACGCGAATCCGCGAGACCATTCCGACCATTGAATATGCGCTGCGGCGCAAGGCGAAGGTGGTTCTGGCGGCGCACCTGGGTCGGCCGAAGGGTAAGAAGGTAGATGCGATGAGTTTGCGGCCGGTGGTGGCGCGGCTACGGATGCTGCTGGATGGTGTGCTGGATGCCGATGAGAATGTGGCGTTCGCACCGGACTGCGTGGGGCCGGTGGCTGAGGAGATGGCCAATAATCTGGAGCCGGGACAAACGCTGCTGCTGGAGAATCTGCGATTTCATGCGGGCGAAGAGGAGAATGATCCGGCGTTTGCGAAGCAGCTTGCCGCGCTTTGCGACGTATATGTGAATGATGCTTTCGGCGCAGCGCATCGGGCGCATGCTTCGACTGAGGGGATGACGCATTTTGTGGGGCAGTCGGCTGCGGGCTTGTTGATGGAGAAAGAGCTGAACTATCTGGGCAAGGCGGTGACCGAGCCGTTTCGGCCGTTTGTGGCGATCATTGGCGGGGCTAAAGTTTCGGACAAGATTGAGGTAATCAATGCGCTGCTGGATCGCGTGGACTCGCTGCTGATTGGTGGGGGGATGACGTATACGTTTCTGAATGCGAAGGGACAAGCCACGGGCAAGTCGCTGGTGGAGGCGGACAAGATTGATGTGGCGAAGGCGGCGCTTGAGAAGGCTGAGGCGCGTGGTGTGAAGTTTCTGCTGCCGGTGGATCATTGTCTGGCGGATAAGTTTGCTTCCGATGCGCGGACGCAATTGTTTTGCGGCGATGGGGCCTTCCCTGCTGAATGGATGGCACTGGATATCGGGCCGGCTACGGTGAAGCTTTTTTCCGACGAGATTGCTGAGGCCGCTACGATTGTCTGGAACGGGCCGATGGGCGTGGCGGAGTTTCCGGCGTTTGCCAAGGGGACGAACGCTGTGGCTAAGGCGCTGGCTCGGAATGAAGATGCGATTACGATTGTGGGTGGTGGGGATTCGGTGGCGGCGCTGCATAATTCGGGGGTCGCGGATAAGATTACGCATATCTCTACGGGGGGCGGGGCTAGTTTGGAGTTTCTTGAAGGGAAGACGCTGCCGGGGGTTGCTGCGCTGATGGAGAAGTAGTGTGCTGGGATCAGCTAATGCCCTCTCGGATGCGGACGCAAGGCGCCTAGCGGCATCTATCTTCATCTGGTTCGGGTTTCTGCTTGTTGCGGCTAGTGGATTTGCGTACAGACTTTTCTCGAGTGGATTCACGCGCGGCTTTATAGGTGATAGCGCAGCTGAAGAAGGCGAGTCGTTCGGTCGGCGGGTTCGACTGCGCGCTCAAGTTTGGTTATGGGCGATGGGCGGCATACTGACG
>JBAVDD010000056.1:0-7913 GCA_049587035.1 Acidobacteriaceae bacterium
TCATCTCCCAGGCCTCCGGCAACCCCATCCTCGCCGCGCTCATGGAGACCATCACCTCTGCCCTCTACGACGACCGCGTCAAAACCGTCCAGCACTCTGTCGACCTCCGCGAGTCCGCCGAGATGCACCGCGCCATCTACCGCGCCATCCGCAACAGCAAACCCGCCGAAGCCCGCAAGCTCATGGAGCAACACCTCCACATGGCAGAAACTGCACAAGGCAAAGAGCGCACTGCCCAGAGCAAAGAACACCCCACCCAGAGCAAGGAGCGCACCGCCCTCAAGTCCATCGAAGCTTCCGGCAAACCACGCAAGCCCGTAAGCAAGCCCACGACCAGACCCGCCATCAAGACCGTCACCAAGACCGTCTCCAAGACCCGCAGCCCGCGCATCTAAACCTAGGAGCCTCCATGCCCTCCCTCAAATCCGCAGCGACCATCGCAGCGTTAATGCTGCTCGCCCCGTTTGCCCTTCACGCACAAGACACCCGCCACGTCACGGAGCCCCGCATCCCGACCGCCTGCACCACGCTCAACGCGACTATCGCCGCCACCAACGGTGTCATTCCCGCGGCCTCCGAACAATCCCTCGACACCGCCCGCATCCAATCCGCGCTCGACCACTGCACGCCCAACCACGCCGTAGTCCTCCGCGACGCAGGCCGCAACAACGTCTTCCTCACCGGCCCTCTCAACCTCCGCTCCAACGTCACGCTGGTCATCCGCGCCAACACCGCTCTCGTCGCCTCTCGCGACCCGCGCCTCTACGATATCAAGCCTGGCAGCTGCGGCATCGTCAGCACCCACGGTCACGGCTGCAAGCCTCTCATCACTGGCACCGACATCACCAACAGCGGCATCATGGGCGACGGCTCCATCGACGGCCGCGGCGGAGCAACACTCCTCAACCAAAAACAAACCTGGTGGGACCTCGCCCACATCGCCAAGATCACCGACAAGAGCCAAAGCGTCCCCTGGCTCATCATCCTCCGCCACGTCGACAACTTCACCCTCTACAACATCACCCTCCGCAACTCCCCCGGCTTCCACGTCGCCATCAACAACGCCGACGGCTTCACCGCCTGGGGCGTCAAAATCATGACCCCCCAATCCGCCCGTAACACCGACGGCATCGACCCCGGCTCCTCCCGCAACATCACCATCACCCACTGCTCCATCCACACCGGCGACGACGACGTAGCCGTAAAATCCGGACCCTCCGGCCCTGCCACCAACATCTCCATCCTGCACAACCACTTCTACACCGGCCACGGCATGTCCATCGGCAGCGGCACCAGCGGCGGCGTCTCCCACATGCTCGTCGACGACCTCACTATCGACGGCGCCGACAACGGCATCCGCATCAAATCCGATCGTTCCCGCGGCGGCCTCGTCCACGACCTCACCTACCGCAACGTCTGCATCCGCAACGTCAAAAATCCGCTTTACTTCACGCCGCTCTACACCGCCTTCCCCGGCAACCTCATCCCCATCTACCGCGACATCACCCTCGACAACGTCCACATCCTCACCTCCGGCGTCTACACCTTCCTCGGCGTCGACGCGCAGCACAAGCTTTCCCTAACCCTCAACAACGTCTTCGCCGACGACCAGTCCCACTCCACCTTCATCTCCAAAGACGCCGACATCACCATAGGCCCCAACCTCGCCAACCTTGCTCCTTCCGGCGACGATGTAACAACGCAACAAGCCCCCAACTCCCACCCCGGCACGCCGCTAGCCTGCGAAGCCCGCTTCGTCCCATTCCCCCATCTCACCACCGCACCAGAGATGGCCGGCACCATCCCACCCCTCGACAAGACCCTCTACGTCTCCACCGACGGCACCGGCGACTTCACCTCCATCCAGCGAGCCCTCGACGAAGCACCCTCAACCGGAGCGCTAGTCCTCGTCGGTCCCGGCACCTATCACGAAGTACTCACCATCGATAAGCCCAACATCATCCTGCGCAGCGACAACCCCGACGCCTCCAAAACCGTAGTCGTCATCGACAAGAGCGCCGGCACCTCCGGCGGCACCTTCCACTCCGCCACCGTCAACGTAACCGGCGACAACTTCTTCGCAGAAAACATCACCTTCCAGAACAACTTCAACGCCACGCACCCGCAACTACCGCAGGGCTCGCAAGCTGTAGCCCTGAGCATCACCGGCGACCGCGCCATCCTCCGCAACGTCCGCCTGCTAGGCAATCAGGACACCCTCTATGCCGCCAGCCGCAAGTGCACCACTACGGGCACAGACTGCAAACCCTCCCGCCAGTACTTCACCCACTGCTACATCGCGGGCAACGTAGACTTCATCTTCGGCAACTCCAAAGCCGTCTTCGATCACTGCGAGATTCACAGCACTCCCCATGAAGAAGGCTTCCTTACAGCGCAATCCAAAAACTCTCCCACGGAAGATTCCGCCTACGTCTTCGACCACTGCATCCTGACCGCCGACCCCGGCGTCACCAACGTCTACCTGGGCCGTCCCTGGCGTCCCTACGCCACCGTGATCTATCTCAGCACCGAGATGGGCGCGCACATCAACTCCGCAGGCTGGCGCGAGTGGCACCCAGGAGAAACCCACTCCCTCGACACCGCCTACTTCGCCGAGTTCAACTCCACCGGCCCCGGCGCCGATCCGTCCAATCGCGAACCCCACTCTCACCAACTAACAGCCCAGCAAGCCGAACCATACCAACCCGCAACCTTCCTTCGCGGCCAGGATAAGTGGAACCCTACCCAGTCCTTGCAGCCCTAACCGTTCCGGCCGGTGGTATGACCTCTCGCCGTCCAATAGAGTCGCTTCGAGTTATGGATGCAATTCTTGGTTCCCGAGCCTGGTGCAATAGTGTTCGTAGGTATATTGGCTCGTGACGTTCGAACCGTTCCGTGTGAACTGGTTACCTGCCGACGTCAGCTGCAAATATTGGGTAGACTCCATGCTCAGCAGCACTAGCCGGAACGCGCCAGGACTATTCGCGCTGCTCACGCGAGGTATAATCACTAACGAAGCGGGAGTAGCTCAATGGTAGAGTAGCGGCTTCCCAAGCCGTTGGTTGCGGGTTCGATCCCCGTCTCCCGCTCCATCCTTTGCTTAGTCTGCGCCACAAGCATAGCGCACACATTGCGCCACGAACAAAAAAGCCGCGCTCCTCAGCGCGGTTTTCTGTTTTTTGTAGTCGGTCTCTTACTTCGTACTTGCGGTCTGCACCTTCTGCTCAGAGGTCAGCGTGTGATTTTCCAGAGCCAGTGCCTCCGGCATATACGACAGCGCCTTCTGAATCTGCGGGTCCCACTCGGTGAGCACCTCTTCGCCCGCCGCAAATCCAAACTGCGACGTAAACAGCTCGGTTTTGATCCGCGCCTTCACCCAGTCCAGGTTGTCCGCAAACTCCTTATCGGTGAAGTCGATCTTTTGCGACTTCAGAAAGTCTTTGAACGCCTGTTGCACCGCCGGATCCACCACCATGTCACGGTTCACGGTATGAGTCGCCAAGTACTTTCTGCTGAAGTCGAAGAACGCAGAGTGAACCAGCAGCTCATCCTCGAAGTGGTTGCTCTTCAGCTCAGGAATCTTCTCGTCCGGCGTAATGCCGCCGCCGCCGTACACCACCCGTCCAGCGTCCGTATGCTCCACCTCTTTATTGGTGTTATTGGCCGGCAGCGCGTCATTGCGTACGTAGTAGTAGTCGTAGAGCGAAACCCCGTTATAGTTCCGCTGGATCAACCTTCCCGAAGGCGTGTAGTAGTGGTAGGTCGTGAGCGCCAGTCCACTGTCCTCGGAGATTGGGAACACGGTCTGCACGAGGCCCTTGCCGAACGTCGTCTCGCCCACAATTAGCGCGCGGTCGTGGTCCTGCAGCGCGCCCGAGATAATCTCCGCCGCCGAGGCCGTATTCTGGTTCACCAGCACCACAATCGGATACGTTGCCGTCGAACCGCTCGGCACTGTGTACACCTGATCCGGAAACACGCCCTTACGCGCCCGCTGCGACACCACCACCTGCCCCTTCTTCAGGAACTTGTCGCACACGTCCACCGCCTGGTTCAGCAGTCCACCCGGGTTCCCGCGCAGGTCGATCAGCAGCCCTTGTAGATTCGGTCCAAACTTGTCCAGAGCTCGCTGCACCTCCGCCGAGGTCGTCTCCATCTCGCCCGTGATGTGGATATATCCAATCCCGGGCCGGATCATGAACGCCAGGTCCACCGAGTTCTCGGGAATCTCATCCCGCATCAGGTCGAACACCAGCGGCTTCGGCGACCCCTCGCGCGACATTGTAACGGTCACATGCGTTCCCCTTGGCCCCTTCAGTAGCGAAGCCACCTTCACGGTATCCATGTGGTCGGCCGATTGGCCATCCACCGAAAGAATCACGTCGCCCGGCCGAATTCCCGCTCGGTATGCCGGCGTTCCCTCCATCGGATAGACAACCACTACCTTCGTGTTCTGTAGCACAATCCGCATGCCCACGCCGTAGTACTTGCCGCTCTGTTCCTGGCGCATATCCGCATATGACTTCGGATCATAGAAGTTCGAGTGCGGATCCAGCACATGCAGCATCCCCGGAATCGCGCCGTCGTAGATGGCCTTGTCCACCTGGTCCGAATTCAGCTTGTCCGCGTAGTTCGCCTCCACCAGCGCATACACGTCCGTAAATTGCTTCATCGAGTCGCGCAGCTGCGACTCATCGGTCGCCGACTGCGCAGCCACTCGCCCGCCCGCCAGCGAACCCGCAAACCCGCAGGCTGTTAAAAAGATCGTTGCCGAAAAAAGTGCGCGCCGCATCGGGGGAGCCATCATGGAAGGGTAAAAACCTCGGGCAAAACAACCGGCGAACCTGCGTCATTGCAGCCGTTTCCAGTTGGACGGAGTATAACATCGCAGCGTTAGCCCGTACCATGCCAAACCACCCACACCTAACCTCCCCGCGCACCCTCTTTCCCCGTCTCCCACAGGAGCGTCTGCGCGGGTAGAATGGAATTGCCAGATAACCTCTACCCGGCCGCGCGGTCAAATCCTCATCAGACCGCAGGGCAAGCACCCCGCACGGGTGGTTCTGCATAAGGAACGGATGACCGAGAAGCTTACACGCATTAACCTCCACGGCCGGTTTACCGCCGCGACCAGCATCGTTGCCACTTTCGTTCTCTCTGCCGCGGCGGCGGCCGGACCTGCCATACTTGCGCAGCAGCAGCAAACCGGTTTTCCCGCCTCCGGAGCCAACTTTGAGCCAACCTCCACGCTCTCTCTTCCTCCGCTGCCTGTCACCGCGCCTATCACGCCCAACGGCACTGTCGTGGAAGATGCTGTCGCGCGTATCAACGACCAGATCATCACCCGCACTGAGTACCAGGCCGCCGAGCAGCAGCTCCTTCAGGAAGCTCACCAGGACAACCTCTCCGAGGCCGATCTCAACGACCGCGTCCACAACCTCCTCCGCGACCTGATCGACGAGCAGCTACTGCTCTCCAAAGGCAAGGAGCTCGGCATTACCGCTGACGCCGAGACCATGCGCGAGCTCGATGACATTCGCAAGAAAAACAACCTCCCCTCCATGGAGGCCCTCGAAAAGGCCGCCGCCCAGCAGGGCATCTCCTTTGAAGACTTCAAGCAGCACATCCGCGACCAGCTTATCCGCCAGCAGGTCGTCCGCGATCAGGTCGGCAGCCGTCTCAATCTCACCCACGCCGACGAAGTCGCCTACTACAAGGCCCATCAGCAGGACTTTATGGTCCCCGAGCAGGTTCACCTTAGTGAGATCCTGATTCCCACTCCTGAGAACGCAACCCAGGCCCAGCTCGACGGTGCCCAAGCCAAGGCCGATCTCCTCTCTTCCAAGCTCAAGGCAGGAGCTAACTTCGCCGCCCTCGCCCGCTCCGACTCCGGCGGTCCCAACGCCGCTGCCGGTGGTGATCTCGGCGACTGGAAGCGCGGCGCTCTCGGCGATGTACTCGAGAATGCGACCTTCCCGCTTCCCGTCGGCGGCAACACTGCACCCATCCGCACCCGTCAGGGCTATGTCATTCTCCACGTCGACTCTCACCAGCAGGCCGGAGTCCCTCCCCTCTCCGCCGTCGAAGGGAAGGTCCAGGAGGGGCTCTACTTCCAGCAGCTCCAGCCAGCCCTCCGCGTCTACCTCACTAAGGCCCGCGCCGACGCCTACACCGAGATAGCTCCCGGCTTCGAAGACAGCGGCGCTCCCTCCAAGAAAGCCACCACCCAGATCGCCTATACCGCTTACAAGGCGCCTCCGCTCAAGAAGAAGGTGAAGGCCAAGCAGCGCCTCGAGCAGGAAAAGGCCAACCGCGCTCAGGTTGAGCTAGCCGCGGCCCGCGAGCGCATGGCAGCAAAAGAAGCCGCCCGCGCCGCTAAAATCGGAGAGAAGTCCCGCAAGAACGTCACCGCCGCCTACAAACCCCACAAGATCCATCGCGAGAAGATCCGCTTCGGCCAGGCTCCTGAACAGGCGCTCCCCGAAGGCACCGCACTGAGCGCAGCAGGCGGCTCCATCGGCGCTCCCATCACCGGCCAGGCCCCCGGCGTAGCCATGGCGCCCACCGACTCCATCACAACGATCACCACCGGCACCGGGGCCGACGAAGACACGGGTGACCCCTTCGCGGCCAGCAAGAACGGCCCCCACAAAAAGGTCCGCTTCGCTGACCTAGAAGCCCAGGCCCAGGAGCGCTCCGCCAAGAAGCACCTGACCAAGGCCGAAGCCAAAGCCGAGATGCGCCCCATCGCCGCCACCCCCACAGAGAACGCCACTGAGAAGATCCAGGCCACCCCGCTAGGCCTCAACGGCGATACGGTAACCAAGAAAAAGCACAAGCACCCCAAGCACGAGAAGGGCGAAGTCAAGGAGCGCATGCAGGAGAAGCCCAAGGAGCCCAAGGAGAAGCCCAACACGGTTGCTCCCACGGTCAATCCTGACCTGGCCACCCCAATCAATCCTCCCGCTCCACCTCCACCCAGCAACCCCTCATCGCCGCAATAGTCTCTATCCAACACCACCACCGAAACGAGGGCCAAAAGGCCCTCGTTTCTGCGTCCAGCCCAATCCAAAGCCAGAAGGCAGAAGGCAGAAGGCAGAAGGCAGAAGCTAGAAGCTAGAAGCTAGAACCAACCACCACCCCGCAGCATCCACAACCCCGCTGTCGTATCCTTCTCTTCAGCCCATGAAAGATTTCTTCATCGCCGACGCAGCACGTTACGAGAACCAACCCATCACCACCTTCTTCTGCGTAGCCGCCATCGCTGCCCGCGACCGGAAGGGGAGCGGCCAATACCTCGCCTTAACCCTCGCCGACAAGTCCGGCCAGTTCGAAGCCCGCATGTGGGACGACTTCGCCGAGGCCCTCCAGACCTGCACCCCCGGCAGCTATGTCAAAGCCCAGGGCCAGATCTCCCGCTATCCGCCGAACGCCCAGGGCAAATTCCAGATCACCCTCACCAAGCTCCGCCTCGCCGCCGCCTCCGAGATCGACACCGCCGACTTCATCCCAACCACCCAATACGACATCCCCACCATGGCCGCCGAGCTCCGCGGCTATGTCGAAGCCTTCCGCAACCCCCACCTCCGCCGCCTCGTCCTCTGCTTCCTCGACGACCCCACGCTAGGCCCAAAATTCATCGAAGCCCCCGCCGCCAAGCGCCTCCACCACGCTTGGATCGGAGGCCTACTCGAGCATGTCCTCTCGTTGGTTCGCGTCTGCCTGGCCAACGCCCCCTTCTACCCCGAAGTAGACCCCGACCTCTTAGTCACCGGAGCCATCCTCCACGACATAGGCAAAGTCCGCGAACTCTCCTGGAGCAACACCTTCGACTACACCCTCGAAGGCCAGCTAATAGGCCACATCTCGATAGCCCAGGGCCTGCTCCACGAAAAAATCGCCCAGCTAAACTC
>JBAVDD010000057.1:0-21118 GCA_049587035.1 Acidobacteriaceae bacterium
CGCCGGCGGTGAACTTCAACCTGGTGCAGAATGCTCTGTTCTTCCAGGATGACTGGGAGGTTGGGCATGGCGTGCATGTGGCGTATGGCGTGCGCTATTACATGGGGAACGATCCGACGATTTTGAATGCGGCGGTGCCGCGGCTGGGGATTTTGTGGTCGCCGGGCAAGAAGCACACGTGGACGGTGCATGCGCATGCAGGGATGTTCTCGGGGCAGTTTCCACCCAACGATGAGGCGGAGATTCTGCGCGAGGATGGAACCAAGCGCGTGACCAGCACGATCTATAACCCGGTGTGCGGAGGGGTTACGGGCGCGGTGTTCAGCCCGACGACGTGCAATCCGTTTACGAATGCGACGCCGATCCATAGCATGCGGGAGTATGCGCCGCACTTTGGAGACTTGACGTGGGCGGCGGAGAATATCGGCGGAACGAAGGCGCTGCCGGGTGGATTTAATTTATCGGCTGACTATCTTATCGCGCGCATATGGAACTATATGCGGACGGAGAATATCAACTCGCCGCTGAATGATGAGCCGACGGGACCGCGGCCGGGGCCGGCGAACGTGAATATTTTGCAGGTGCAGAACAGCGGGCAAGGGCGCGCGAATGTGGAGTTCGTAGGGGTGGAGAATCATCACTTCAAGCGAGCGCAGTTCTTCCTTGGTAGCGCGCGCGTAGACCTGGTCGACGACACGGACGATAACCAGTTCTTTACGCCGCAGAGTTCGAAGACGGATGCGGGAGAGTTTGCGTACCGCACGGGGAATCCGGAGTGGAACCTCTTTGGGAATGGGACGTTCACGCTGCCAGAGAAGATTGTGGTGAGCACGGATTTGCAGGGTTCGGGCGGGAGCCACTACAACGTTACGACGGGCTTCGATAACAACGGTGATGGAGACTTCAATGACCGGCCGCAGTATGCGTTGCCGGGAACGCCGAGCTGCGCGGCGGATCCGACGGCTTCGCCTTGCTCGTATGCGACGCAGTGGGGGGCGCTGGTTGCGTCGGGTGGGACGGGAGTGTTTGGGAGAAACAAGGGCGTTCTGCCTTGGTCGATCCACCTGGATGCGAATGTGGAACGGGTGTTCAAGCTGACGCGCAATGCGAAGGCGGGGCATCCGCAGACGCTGACGTTGAATGTGCGGTCGTCGAATGTGCTGAACCACTTGAATGTGACGTCGGTAGGTGGGGTGCTGGGGTCTCCGGAGTTTGGGGTGCCGTATGCCGCAGACAATGGGCGGCGGGTGGAGGCTGGGGTGCGGTACAGCTTTTAAAGACAGAGGGTAGAGTGTAGAGAGTAGGGACGGTAATACTTTGGTGTGTTCCGTTGGTGTGGGGTGGTGGTGACCAAAGGCTGGATGGCCTGTGGTTGGTGTACAAAAGCCGGTATAAATGCATCAGAACGATTCAGGAATTGGACTTGCATGAAGCTGGTATGCAGGACGTTCGCCGGGGTGAACCTGGGGTGTTTCAGGCACTTGGTGGGCAGCTGCAGGGCGCTTGTTTTCGAGGCAGGGAGCGGGCGACCATGGTGTGAGGGCCGATCGAGGGCCGAGTGATTCGCTACCCGGATGATTGGGGAGAGCGGACGCTCCAGAAGTAGCGCATCTGGGACACGCATCTGGGACACAGGACATGCGGAGCCGAACGACGTACCTCCGGGAGGGGGAGCGTCAGAGAGAGAGTGCGGCGTTGTTCGTGGGAGGTGTTGATTCCAAATCGGAAATGAGAGGCCGTAGAGACGATTGCAATGGATAAAGATGGGGCAAAGTTGGCCGATATTGAAACACATGTGAGCTGAGGTGGATCGCAGGCCGAAGAGCACTGTAAGCGTGATCTTCGTGAACGGTAACGGTTTTAGTGAGGCGCTTCAGGGTTGAGGTAGAGGATCATGCAGGGTCCGATCGTAGATCTCGTGCTGTTGATGTTGCTGATCCTGTACTTCGGATTGCAGCAGTGGCGGCGTCCGCAGCTCTACTTCCGGTTCTGGTTTGCGGGTTGGATCTTTGTTTTTCTGAGTTACGTGGTATGGGCGGTGCAGGCGGTGCCTGCGGAGTTGGTGCGGTTGCAGAATGCGGTGTGCTTCGACTTTCTGCTGCTGGGGGTGTTGACGTTTGTGATGTCGCTGGTGGCCAAGGAGCATGGGCTGCGGCGGGTGGTGCTGTCGGAGTTGGCGCTGGCGGTTGCGGCGATGGTGATCGTCGACACGCAGGAGTTCATCATGATCCCGCGGCTGGTGCTGGCGGCGGGCGTTTTTCTGTCAGAGGGGGTTGCGTTCTGGGTGGCGTATACGCTGCTGCCGCGGCAATGGGCGCGCAGGCGGGGGCTGATTCTGTCGGTCTGCATCGTGTACGGGACGGCGCTGGTGGCGTACGTGCTGCTGACGCCGGCGACGAATTTGGACAGTGCCACGGTGGTGCAGGTGCTGATATGCGCGGCGGTGCTGTATGCGGGGTCGGCGGGCAGGCGCGGGGTATCGGGATGGGCAGGGACGTTTGGCTTTGCGGCGTGGGCGGGGTTCTACCTGCTGAACATCGTGTCGAACAATCCGGCGTGGATGCAGAAGGGGCTGTGGGACTTCTGGAACTTTCCAAAGTACTTTGTCGGGTTCTCGATGATCCTGAAGGTGTTCGAGGACACGGCGCAGGACAAGGAGCGGATGGCGGAGACGTTCCGCGATCTGTATGAAGACTTCCGCCTGTTGTATGACACGCATCCGCATCCGATGTGGATCTGCGATGCGGGGAAGGGGCGGTTCCTGACGGCGAACGAAGCGGCGCTGCGGGAGTACGGCTACACGATGGAGGAGTTCAAGGCGATGCGGCTCTCGGAGTTGGAGGTGGCATCGGACCCGGAGGCGGAAGAGGTGGAGAGCGTGCTGGGCGAGCCGGCCGAGGGTGTGAGAGTGCGGCATCGGCACAAGGATGGCCGCGTGGTGTGGGTGAATGCGGTGGAGCGGGAGATTGTGTACCTGGGGCAGGAGGCGCGGCTGCTGATTGCGCGCAATATTACGGAGCGGCTGAAGCTGGATCGCGAGCTCTCGTACCGGGCGCAACATGATGCGCTGACGGGGCTGCCGAACCGGCAGTTGCTGGAGGAACGGCTGGAGCAGTGCCTGCAGTCGTGTCGCATAGAGGACCGGCGTGCGGCGGTGCTGACGGTGGATGTGGACCACTTCAAGCTGATCAATGACACGTACGGCCACCTGGTGGGTGATGAGTGTTTAAAGGAAGTAGCAGCGCGGCTGAAGAGCAAGATTCGCAAGGTGGACACGATTGCACGTACGGGCGGCGAGGAGTTTACGGCGATTGTGAGCGGGTTGAGCAAGCCATCGGATGCAGAGAAGGTGGCGGCGAGCTTGATGCGGGTGTTTGAGGCTCCGGTGGAGCTGCAGTTTGGAGCGCTGGGAGTGACGGTGAGTATAGGCGTTGCCGTGTATCCGGATGATGCGACGGATGCGACTACGCTGCGGAGGCTTTCGGACGAGGCGATGTACCGGGCCAAGCGCGCGGGGAGAAATCGAGCAGCGTATACGGCGGAGAAGAAGCCGGTGCTGGACTTCAAGAAGCCAGAGGCAAGCTAGAAGCGACGGCGGCGGCACTATGTTAGGTGGGGAGGAATTCTGGAGGGTGGCGGACGGCGGTGGAAGGAAACCAAGGCTGTAAACGTCGCGTGGAATGGGGGCTGCGGCGGTTGGCCCGGGGAAAAGCAAGCCGGCCGTCAGGGGATCATGACGTTTGAAGGAGGCGATTTCAGACGTTGCAATGGAGGTGAGACCGGGACCGTGAAGCTCTGATATAACCGAACACGAAGGCGCGCGTTGCGGAACACGGTCACCATTGAGGACTCAGTTCATGCAGAGAAGGACAGGCACTCCGATGCAGGGTGTCGCTGGAGTGCTCGAGCCAACCAAAATAATACGGCCTCAACAGGTATGGAACTTTCCTCCCAACCGGTTCAGTGACACGGATTCTTAAGGCAAGCTCACGACAATGGATGGAATAGCAAACTTTTTTTCTGTTGTACCGAACCCGATGGTGCTGGTGAATACGCAAGGCGTGATTGTGCTTGCGAATGAGCGCGTGTGTAGTCTCTTCGGGTATGAAGAGGGTGCACTGACGGGGAAGCTCATCGGAGAGCTCATGCCGGAGCGCTTTCGGGAATCGCACGCGAAGTATCTGGAAGAGTACTTCCAAGCGCCGCGGGTGCGGGAGATGGGGATAGGCATGGAGCTGATGGGGCTGCATGCGGATGGGACAGAGTTCCCGGTGGAAGTGAGTTTGAATCCTTATGGGGAGACGGGTGCGCAGTACACGCTGGCGTCGGTGCGTGCGGTCACGGAACGCAAGGCGACGGAGATCCGCATACGGCATCTGAACCGGATCCTGGCGATGCAGAGCCGGATGCATGCGTTGATTGTGCGGGTGCATGATCGCGAAGAGCTGTTCCAGGAGGCGTGCCGTATTGCTGTAGAGGCGGGCGCGTTCATGATGGCGTGGATTGGTTTGCTGGATCCGGATGGGTCGAATGTGAAGGTGGTGGCGAGCCATGGGGAATGCGCGGCGAAGTACCTGCAGGAGATGGAAGACGAGGGTTTGCAGAAGGACGGACCAGCGGGCGTGGCGATCCGCGAGAACCGGCCAGTGTGGGTGCAGTACTCTCAACAGCAGCCGGCGGACACGCCATGGCACAGGCGGGGTGCGAAGTACGGATGGAGTTCGCTGGCGGCGCTGCCGCTGTATCGGGCAGGCGTGCCGATTGGAGCGCTGGCGTTGTATGCGGGCGAGATTGGCGGGTTCGATGAAGAAGAAGAGCGGCAGTTGGTGGAGCTGGCGGCAAACCTCTCGTTCGCGATCGATCACATTGAGAAAGAACGCAAGCTGAATTACCTGGCGTACTACGACGTGCTGACCGGTCTCGCGAATCGCACGCTGTTTCTCAACCGCGTGACGCACTATCTGCGTGCCGCGGTGAGCGGGCAGAGCAAGCTGGCGGTGTTCCTGATCGATCTGGAGCGGTTCAAGAACATCAATGACAGCCTGGGGCAACTGGCCGGCGATAAGCTCTTGAGACAAGTGTCCAAGTGGCTGACGCATGAGGTGGGCGATGTGAATCTGCTGGCGCGGCTGGATGCAGATCACTTTGCCGTGGTGATTCCGGATATTGGGCAGGAGGATGATGTCGCGCTGCGGGTGGAGGGATGGATGAAGGCGCTGCGCGACCATCCGTTTGGGGTGAAGACGGCGACGTTCCGGATCAGCGGGAAGGTGGGGATCTCGATGTTTCCGGAGGACGGGTCGAACGCGGATACGCTGTTCAAGCATGCCGAGGCGGCGCTGAAGCAGGCCAAGGCGAGCCGCAACCGGTACCTGTTCCACACGCCGAAGATGACGGAGATGATGGCGGGTAAGTTTGTGCTGGAGAACCAGCTGCGGCAGGCGCTGGATAAGCACGAGTTCATGCTGCACTATCAGCCGAAGATGAATATGGCGAGTGGCAAGCTGACGGGTGCGGAGGCGCTGATCCGGTGGAATGATCCGCGCACAGGACTGGTGCCGCCGGGGCGGTTTACGCCGATGCTGGAAGAGACGGGGTTGATTTATGAAGTCGGGCGCTGGGCGCTGGGGAAGGCGATCGAGGACTATCTGCGCTGGCGTCGGGCGGGGTTGCCGGCGGTGCGCATCGCGGTGAATGTGTCGCCGCTGCAGCTGCGCAACCGGCACTTCATCAGCGATATTGAGAAGGCGATTAACAGCGACCACGATGCGGCGTCGAGCCTGGAGTTGGAGATCACCGAAGGGCTGATTATGGAGGACGTGGAGTACAGCATCGCGACGCTGCGGTCGATTCGGGCGATGGGCGTGAGCATTGCGATTGATGATTTTGGCACGGGCTTTTCGTCACTGAGTTATCTTTCCAAGCTGCCGCTGGATACGTTGAAGATCGATCGCACGTTTGTGACGGATCTGACGGAGGCGCCGGAGGGGCTGGCGCAGGTTTCGACGATTATTAACCTGGCGCACTCGCTGAACCTGAAGGTGGTGGCCGAGGGCGTGGAGACCGCTGAGCAGTCGCGGCTGCTGAAGATGCTGGGTTGCAATGAGATGCAGGGTTTCTACCTAAGCAAGCCGCTGCCCGGCGAGCTGTTCGAGTCGCGGTATCTCACTCCGTACCAGGCGGGTTAAGTCCCAGGGCGGACGTCTCCGCTGAGGAGCCCGGTGGGGAAGATTGGGGCAAGAGCTTAGGGAGTGATGGTGGCGTTTACGGTGACGGTGTGGATGATGGGGGTGGAGTCGCCCTGGCTGGTGCCGGTCCCTGTGAAGGTGAGGGGAACGGTGCCGGTGGTGATGGGGATGAAGTGGTCGGGGCCGCAGGCGGTGGTCGCGGTGGTTATGACTGCGAGCAGGGTCAGGGTGAGGAACGCACTGAGATGCGTGCGGCGCTTGCGTGAGAGGCCGATCAGGCAGAAGAAGCTCAGCGGGAACAAGGAGGCGAGGATGATCTGCGTGGAGCGATGGAGCGGTTGGTTGCTCGCGGTGTAAGTGGGGGCGAGGGTGTACGTGACGTTGGTGCTGAAGCCTAGCGGAAGAGTGACGTTTGAGAACTGTAGCTTGCAGGTGTAGCCAGGGGGATAGGGCGGGTCGCAGGTGAGCGCGACGGTTCCGTTGAAGGTGCCGAGGGAGGCGAGGAGGAGATTGCCGGTGCCGGAGTGATTGAGCTGGAAGGTGGTGTTGGTGCCGGTGAGAGAGAAGTCGGGTGGAGCGGCCTGGACGGTGACGACCTGATCGAGCGAGGCCTCTACGCCGAGGGCGCTGCTGGACGCGAACCAGGTGGCGGTGATGAGATACGAACCTGGGGAGAGCGTGCTGATGGTGTAGGTGGAGGTGCCGGCGGCGTTGGGTGTGGTGGTGATGTTCTGTCCGTTGACGTTGAAGATGATGGATCCGCCGGAGCCCGCGGCAACCTGCGCGGTGAAGGTGATGGGGGTTTGATACGGCGCGGGGTTGAGGCTGGAGGTGAGGGTGATGGCGGCCGAGCTTGCGGTGATTGTGACGGGAACAATGTTGCAGGTGCTGGGCGCGAAGGTGCTGGGACCGGAGTAGGTGCAGGTGAGGTAGTCGATGCCGGGGGGAAGGGTGGTAGTGGTGAAGCTGGCGGTGCCGGTGCTGAGGCGGGCTCCGGAATCGATGACGGTGGTGCCGTTGTAGAAGGTGATGTCGCCGCTTGGATAGCCGCGGGAGCTGGAGTCAGCGGAGACGTTCGCGGTCAATGTGACGGGGGTTCCAGCGGCGGCGACGGTAGGGGCGACGTTGAGCGTGGCGACGGTCGTGATGCCGTTGACCGTCACCACACAGGAAGCTGAGCTGGCCGAGAGAGAGCCGGCGGGGACATAGGTCGCGACGATTGTCTGGGTGCCGCTTTGCCGGGCGGGGAAGTTGTAGGTCGCGGCACCGTTGGTGAGCGTGGGTTGACTGAGGAGCGTGCCGTTGTCAGTGAAGGTGATGGAGCCGGTTGGGGTTCCGCTGGCGGAGGTTACTGTGGCGGAGAAAAGCGAGTCCGTGTTGACGGAGAGGGTGGAGGGATTGCAGGTGAGGGTGGTGGTGGTGGCGTTGGGGTCGGTGACCTGTTGCATAAGGGACGCACTTGTTGCAGATAAGGTGCCTGTTGGCTGGTACGTTGCGGTGATCGTGTGGCTACCAACCGCCAACAGACCGGTGCTGAAGGTGGAGGCGCCCGTGCTCGATATTGTTTGGGTTCCGAGGATGGTGACGCCATCTGCGAACTGAACAGTGCCGGTGGGCACGCCGCTCGTGGAAGAGAGTTGGGCGGTAAAGGTGACCGTTTGGCCGAGGGTAGAGGGATTCGCAGAACTCTGGAGGGTCTCGGTGTTCGAACAGGCGGTCGCTGTTCCGGGATACTCGTAGGCGCCCATGTCGACGAGGCAGCCCTTACCGGTTACGTCTTGAATGCGCGGGTTACCGTCGAGGTCTTTAGAAAGCGGCTGGCCGGTCATGGCGAGAAAGGTTTGAAGCACGTTGTTCTGCCCGCTATCAATCGCCGAAGACGTGCTTTGGAGGTGATAGTTGCCGGTGGCTGGACTGACGAACTGTGGGTCCGCGGCTATGTTGTTGTCCTGGCCTGAGACATCGACACAGTAAGAACCAAAGAAGGGTCCTCCGGCGTTGTAGAGGATGTTGTTCTGGAATAGGGGCTGGTCCGACTCGCTGGGTGAGCCGTACCAGTAGCAATTGACGGCCGGATAAGAGGTTGAGCCGCTGATGATGTTATTGGCGATGATGGCTCCGGGACCGCTTTCGCCATACTCGTCTGGGGCGGGATAAATCTGCGCTATGGCGATGCAGTTGGTGTGGCCGAGGAGTGATGGAGTGACGTTGTCCACGATGGTGTTCTCGGCGATTAAGATAGACGCCACGTCGAAGGCAACCGCGCCGCCGCAGTTGGAGGTATTACCGTAGATCAGGTTCTGGACAAGGGTGGTGTTAAAACTGTTGGTCGAGCTGAATGCGCTTCCGGTGTCGGGGGAGGCATTGTCGCGGATGATGTTGTTCATGATCAATGCATTCTGCGATGCGTATAAGAAGATCCCTGAGCCGGCGAGGTTATTTTCGATCGTATTGCCGGCCACGGTTGGGCCCTTCGCTGCAGAGTAATTGGGGGTACCTCCCAAAAAGATGCCGCTGCTAAAGGTGCAATAGCTCTCTCCCTGGGTGCCCTGGAGGTCTTGCAGGACGCCCGACACCTCATTGTTGAGGATTGTCGGAGTGGAAAATTCGACGTCGATGTTGTGACAGTAGTTGGCGGTGATGATGTTGTTTTTAATGGTGGGCGCCGCGGCATTGATGTAAGAGCTGTTCCCACCAACATAGACGCCGCCGTCACTGGCGCCCGAGTAGATCGTGTCACCGCCCCCTGTAATCGTGAAGTTGGAGAGGACGCTGTTGCTCTGTTCTTCGCTGACAAAGAGGACGGTAGCCATGCCACCCTTGTCGCCGCCATCGATGGTTGTGACCGCCGCGCCGCCGGAGCTGGTGACGGTGATGGCCTTGCCCTTGAAGTCGATGTTTTCGTAGTAGGTGCCGGGGGCTACGAGGACGGTGTCGCCGTTGTTGGCGGCGTTGATGCCGGACTGGATGGTGGTGTAGGTTTGGCCGGGGCCGACGTTGAGGGTGGTTTGCGCGACGAGGCCCTGTGGAGCCGCTGCTAGCGCGAGGAGGGTGAGCGTGCAGACGACGGAGGTGCGCGGTTTCCAGAGCATGGCCGGCCTGAAATGCAGGGATGGCCGCTAGTATAGCGTGATCTCGGGCCGAATTGGCGCGTTGGGTCTGGGAACAGTTGAGAGTAGGGGCTGGCTTTCGGGCTGGGGTGATGGATTCGCAGATGTCTTGGATGCAGATGTCTTGGATATTGCGGATTTCGGTGGGGTAGCGCGCGGCAATGGTCAGCCGCCTGCGTTGCTAAGGGGGCGGGTGATGACGGTGTTGAAGCTCTGCAGGACGAGAAGTATTTGGAGAAGGAAGGTGTCGAAGAGGGAGCGTGCGCGCCTGTATGCTGTTGCGTGCGTGTGAAAACTTCTGGAGAGTGTATGCGGATTTGGGTTGCGGTAGGTTTGGCGGCGTTGCTGCCGGTGTGTATGGCGGCGCAGAAGACTACGGACAGCAGCAGGATTCTGCCTGATGGTACGGCGGTTGTGACGCGCGTGGTGCTGGTGCCGAAGACGATTAGTCCGGCGGCGCAGAAGTGGCTGGGGACGGTGGTGTCGGATGTGAAGACGAATCCAACCGTGGCGCAGCAGCGCGCGGGCACGGATAAGTGGCAGGCGGATGCTGGCGCGGTGTCGAAGAGGTTGTATCCGGCGAACGTTGGCGCGGCGACGATTGCCGGTGTGCCGGTGCGCGTGGTGACTCCGCTGACGATGTCGCCGGCGAAGAAGGACTACGTGCTGATCAACGTGCATGGCGGCGGGTTTGTGGTGGACTCGGGATCGCTTACGGAGACGATTCCGATGGCGAATTTGACGGGGATGAAGGTGATCTCTGTGCTGTACCGGATGGCGCCGGAGCATCCGTTTCCGGCGGCGGTGGACGACACGATTGCGGTTTATCGTGAGGTGCTGAAGACGTACAAGGCGAAGAATATCGGGCTCTATGGGACGTCGGCGGGCGCGATTCTTACCGCCGAGGTGACGGCGAAGATCAAGCAGCTGGGGCTGCCGATGCCGGGAGCGACGGGCGTGTTTTCGGGTACGGGCGATCTTAGCCAGGGCGGCGACTCGACTGCGATCTTTGCGCTGAATGGATTTTCGGGTTATCTGGCGCCGCCGGAGCCGGGCAAGCCGGTGATTTCGCCGTATGTGGGGAAGACGAATCCGCGTGATCCGATTTTGTCGCCGCTGTACTCGGATGTGCGAGGGTTTCCGCCGACGCTGTTCATCACTAGCACGCGCGATCTGCTGCTGAGCGGGACGACGATTCTTGATCGTGCGTATCTGCGCGCGGGTGTGGATACGCAGCTGATTGTGTTCGAGGCGCTGCCGCATGCGTTCTGGAATAATCCGACGCTGCCCGAGGCGAAGGAGGCCGATCGATATATGGCGGCGTTCTTCTTGAAGCATCTGGGTAAGTAAAGACAGAAGTTAAATGCGAAGGGCGCGCCACGGGGGCGCGCCCTTTACGTTGATGCGGTTGATGCGCTACATCTCTTTGACGCCGTCGACGAAGGCCTTTAGCTTGCGCGAGCGGCTGGGGTGACGCAGCTTGCGGAGAGCCTTGGCTTCGATCTGGCGGATGCGCTCGCGGGTTACCTGGAAGCTCTGGCCTACCTCTTCGAGCGTGTGCTCGGAGCCGTCTTCTAGGCCGAAGCGCATCTTGATCACTCGCTCTTCGCGCGGGGTCAGCGTGCGCAGAACCTGCGACGTGTACTCCTTCAGGTTGACCGAGATCACGGCGTCGGACGGGCTGACAGCCATGCGGTCTTCGATGAAGTCGCCCAAGTGCGAATCTTCCTCTTCGCCGATCGGGGTTTCGAGCGAGATGGGCTCCTGCGCGATCTTGAGGACCTTGCGGACCTTTGCTACGGGGATGTCCATGCGCTTGGCGATTTCTTCTGAAGACGCTTCACGGCCAAGCTCCTGCACTAGCTGGCGGCTGGTGCGGATGAGCTTGTTGATGGTTTCGATCATGTGCACCGGGATGCGGATGGTGCGCGCCTGATCGGCGATAGCGCGGGTGATGGCCTGACGAATCCACCACGTGGCGTAGGTTGAGAACTTGTAGCCGCGGCGGTACTCGAACTTGTCGACGGCCTTCATGAGGCCGATGTTGCCTTCCTGGATGAGGTCGAGGAACTGGAGGCCGCGGTTGGTGTACTTCTTGGCGATGGAGACGACGAGGCGAAGGTTGGCTTCGATTAGCTCGCGCTTGGCCTTCTCGGCGTCCATGTCGCCCTGGATGATCTCGCGCTGGGTGCGCTTGAGGGCATCGTGGGAGATGCCGGCGTCGGACTCCATGCGCTCGAGATCGATGCGGCAGTTCTTCTGCTGGCGGCGGTACTCCTTCTTGAGTTCTTCGGAGCGCGAGGCTTCGAACTTGGACTCGAGCGAGCGGATCTGGCGCTCGAGCGTGCGCATGGAGTCGACAGTCTTGTTGACCTTGTCGAGCAGGCGCTTCTTCTCGTTGTTGGTGTACTTGAACTCGCGGACGATGCGGGAGACGAAGACGTTCTCGCGGCCCATGTGCCAGAGGTTCTTGCGCGCGAATTTTGACTTGGCCTTGGCGTCCTTGCCCTGGGGATCGAGCGACTTAGCGAGGTAGTCAGCTGCCTTCTTCTGGTGCTTGACGAGCTCGTCGGTTCTTGCGACCGTAGCCTTTACACGGGCAGCGAGAATCTCCTCGGTGAGCTCTTCTTCGTCGAAGGTAACGACTTCCTTGATGTTGCGGACGCCGCGCTTGAGGTCTTCGCCGAGGCCTACGATTTCGCGAATGACAATCGACGAACGCGAGATGGCCTTCATCACGCGGAGCTGGCCGCGTTCGATGCGCTTGGCGATTTCGACCTCGCCCTCGCGGGTGAGCAGGGGGACGGTGCCCATCTCGCGCAGGTACATGCGGACGGGGTCGTTGGTCTTTTCGAGGGTGCCGGGGGAGAGGTCGAGTTCGACGTCGTCGGAGTCTTCGCCGGATTCGTTATCGGACTCGCGCTCATCGGTGTCGCGGGCGCCGCGGCGGTTCTCGGTCAGGACGTCGATGCCCTGGGTATTGATGGTGGTCATCAGGTCATCGAGCTCGTCGGGCGAGGTGATGTCGCCGGGGAGGAGGTCGTTGACTTCGCCAAAGGTGAGGTACCCCTTCTCTTTGCCGGTGTCGATGATATGGTCTACGTCTTCTTCGTACTTATCGAGTTCTTCAGCCACAGTGGGCACTCCTGGAGTGAGACCCCGACATGGCAGAGCCTCATAAAAAGATTTTTTTGGGAGACACCTTCGCGCGGGAGAGATCGTAAGATCTGCGCGGAGACCTCCCTGGGTTTTGACGGGGCCGTTGGGACGAGGGGTGCGGTCAAGGCCGCGGGCGCGGGCGGAAGTCGCTGGGAAAGCCGACTTTGGCACTCGGAGGCGCACGTCTCCAACGAATCTAGTCTACCACTGAATTTGACGTATTCGGGGGGCAAAAGATTCCAAACGAGCTACAACGCACCTCGGCCCGCACTGGTTCGTGCGGGCCGAGGGAACGTCGAAAAAGTCTGGCGGTGGGTGTGGGTCTGATTAAGCTTGCGGTGAGGAAGTAACGATCCCTCAGGGCAGAGCTAATTCGTTTGGCGGTATTGATGGGCGGAACTGAAGTTTCGCCCATCAATACCGGGACTTAGACCGGGACGAACTGGGACCTGATCGGCGGTTCACCAGGAGGTTTCCTAGGCGTGAAAGTTGAGGCCGCAACCGATGCAGACGGCCATGGAGTAGAGGCCGAGGATGGCTGCGCCCAATGCGAAGAGCGGGCTGTAGGTGGTGAAGAAAGAACGTAGGTTGGCCATCGGAAACCCTTTCAAAAGAGAGTGTTGCGCGGAGGTTCCGAAGGAGCAGGGAGTCGGCTTGTGGCCGTGCTTCCAGAGAGCCTACCGCGGCATGTTCTGTTTATCGGCGGGGTTTGTGGGAACATGAGCCAGGATGAGAAGTATTTTTATCTTCCTGAAAATAGGCGGCTTAGCGGGCGATGCGCGGCGGCCGCGGCGCAGTGTCGCGATATCGGACGAGGAAATATTTGGGTTGGGCTGGAATTAACAGCAGGTTTCGCCGACTCGGCGTTACAGCTGTTTGGCGAAGATGAGGTCGCGGCACAGCTGGCTGCCGACCTGGAAGGTGCGGGTGCCGGCGTAGGCGAAGTTGTTGCGGCGGTAGAAGGCGATGGCGCGGAGGTTGTCGCCATGGGTGCCGAGGAGGAGGCGGGTGGCGCCGAGGGAGCGGGCGTCAGCGACGGCGGCATCCATGAGGGCCTGCGCGGGACGAAGGTTGTGGATAGGGTTGCCGGTGGGATCGAGCACGGGCGCGGAGCGGAAGCGCGAGAAGAGATAGATGCGCTTGAGTTCGATGTCCGTGGAGGAGAGGTCGAAGTCGGGGAGTTCGGGGCTACAAAGGAGGACGTAGCCGACGATGGAGCCGGGGAAGGTGGGGAAGCCGGCGGCGGGGCCGGTTACGGCCAGGGTGACGCGGGTGCGGGGGGCGGCGAGGTAGTGGGCGTAGGCTTCGGCTGTGTGGTTCTTGAGGGTGTGGGCGAGGATGTCGGGGCCGGGGAGCATCCAGGTGAAAGCTTCGAGGAAAGTGGAGGCGCCGGTGAGGGCGAGGGCGGGCGCATCGGCCGGGGTGGCATGGCGGAGGGTGAGGGTCTCGATCGCATCGGAGGGGGGATTTTTGGCGCCGGATTTGATGGGGTCGGATTTGATGGGATCAAGGGCCATGAGATTTCTCGCAAGGACGATGGTAGCTGATGGCGGGGAATCCGGTAGCTTGAAAGAGCGATGGAGAAGAAGTTGGGGTCGTTGACTGCGCAGGGAAAGGACGCTGCGTATGCGCGGATGGGTGCCGAACTGGCTGACGACGAGAGTGTGCCGAAGGCGCTGCGGGAGCTGGCCCAGGATGCTCGGGTGACGGTGCGGCGCGGGGGAGCTCCGGCGCGGGAGGGCAAGTGCGTTGTGTACTGGATGCAGCGGGCGCAGCGGGGGCGCGATAATCATGCGCTGGATATGGCCGTTGCTTGCGGCAATGCGCTGGGTTTGCCGGTGGCCGTGTACTTTGCTGCCATCAGCAACTTTCCGCATGCGAACCTTCGGCACTATGCGTTTCTGAACGAGGGACTGCCGGACGTGGAGGTGGACTGCGCCGAGCGAGGTGTGGGGTTTGTGATGCGGCGGGCTCCGAATGAAGATCATCTGCGGTTCTTTGCGGATGTGGGTGCGGCGATGGTGATCGGGGATGAGAACCCGATGCGTGAGCCGGAGCGCTGGCGGGTGCGTGTGGCCGAAGAGCTGGCGATTCCCTTCTGGACTGTGGATGCGGATGTGATTGTGCCGTCGCGGCTGCTGGAGAAGGCGCAGTTCAGCGCGGCGGTGGCGCGGCCACGGCTTTATCGCGCGCTGCCGGAGTTTCTGGTGCCGTATGCAAACCCTCATGCGGAGGTGCGATGGAAGCAGCCGCGCGGTTTGCATGCGGAGGATGTGCGCGCGGACATGACGCGCGGGTGGACGGAGTTTGATCGCAGCGTGAAGCCGGTGGAGGCGTGGATGGGTGGACATCATGCGGCGGTGAAGCGGCTGCACACGTTCTGCGCGGAGATGCTGGAGAGCTATGATCGCGACCGCAATAGGCCCGAAACGGACGGTACAAGCAAAATAAGCCCGTACCTCCATTTTGGGCATATAGGGCCGCAAACGATTGCGCTGGCGGTGGATGCGGCTGCGAAGAAGTATCCGAAGTTGCAGAGTGCGCGGGACAGTTACTTCAACGAGTTGATTGTGTGGCGTGAGTTGAGCGTGAACTTTGTGCGCTATCAGCCGGAGTATGACGCGCCGGGCTGCGCGGACAACTGGGCGAAGGCGACGATTGCGGAGCATGATCGCGATGAGCGCGAGAGGCTGTACAAGCTGCCGCAGCTGGAGCGCGGGGAGACATACGATGAGTTGTGGAATGCGGCGCAGATCCAGATGGTGCGCTATGGGTGGATGCACAACTACCTGCGCATGTACTGGGCGAAGAAGATTTTGGAATGGACGCCGAATGTCCGGATCGCGATGAAGGTTGCGATCTATTTGAATGACAAGTACGAGATAGACGGGCGTGACCCGAATGGGTACGCGGGGATTGCGTGGTCGATGCTGGGCAAGTTCGATCGTGCGTGGTTCGACCGGCCGATTTTTGGCAAGCGGCGGTATATGTCGGGTGCGAGCACGGGGCGGAAGTTTTTGTCGTCGATGTACATCGAGCAGATGCGTGCGCTGCCGGAGTGAGCGCGCGAGACGATGCTTGTTGGAGGCAAAACGTTGTCAGGGTTCGCAGAAAATTACGCGGGACATACAGCGTATTTGCCTTGAATCTACAAGGGATTCGCTACACTTTGCGGCTTCGGATTCGTCTATAGAGACAGGTCGCGCGTGCAGATGAGCGCGGCTGCGGATGCTTCTGCGATCGTGTGCGAGAGTGCACCGAACCTCTGCGATGACAAACGAAAGGAACCTCCCCATGAATTTGAAATTAATGACGACTCTTCCTGTCGCTGCTGCTCTTGTATTGTTGCCTGCTCTCTCGCACGCTGCGCCGATGGTGAACAACACTCCGGGTGTTGTCGAGTTGACGCACGAGTTGGATGCGCGCAAGGCGATGCCGGGAGAGATTATCCAGACGCGGCTTACCGGCACGGTTCACCTGGCGGACGGCACCAAGTTGCCGAGCGGAACCTGGCTAACGGCAAAAGTAGTGCGCGATGCGGTGCAGTCGGACAATGTGTCGCTGGCGCTGCGGTTTACGGACGCACGGCTGAAGAATGGCACGAAGATCCCGATCAAGGCGACGATCATCGATGTTGCGCCGAATGCTTACGGCTCAGACCAGAGCGGAATCATGGTCCCGGATAACCTGAACAAGATGCAGAACAGCATTGATGCGATTGGGATAGAGAGCGGTGTGGATATGCACAGCAGCGTGAGCAGCCAGAACTCTGGTGTGTTTGTGAGCAAGACCAAGGACGATGTGAAGCTGCCGAACGGAACGGAGTTTGAGTTGGCTCTGTCGCCTCGGAGCGGTATGTAGTAACGGCCTTTCGCAGTGCTCGTATTGGATACGTGTGAGCTTTACGCGTGGCCGGGGCTTGCCTCCAACCCCGGCCATGCGATTGAACATGGGTGAGCCCGGGCTTGGCGTTAGTCGTGCGGAAGGTTGTAGAGGATTTCGGCGTTGCGGTGGAGGACCATCTGTGCGATCTCGGCTGCGCGGGTCGGAGAGATTTCGCCGTCGCGCTCCATGCCGGTGAGTGCGAGGGCGAGCGCGTAGCGGGCATTGTGGGAGCCGATCCAGGCGGCCTCTTCCCAGCCGAGCGTGTCGCTGTAGGGATAGGCGTCGGTGCCGAAGAGGACCTTGCTCGGATAGAGCTCGAGACACTCGCGCAGCCATGTGCTGAGGGTGCGCGGCGGGATCATGATGGCCTGCTGCGATAGGTCGAGGTAGAAGTTGGGCTTCTGCAGAAGGGCTCCGGCTTCGCGCACGAAGGGCCAGCCGCCGTGCAGGAGAACGAAGTTGGTGTGTGCGAAGCGCGGGTCGTTGAGGAGGGGTTCGAGGTTGAGCGGGTTGACGCCGGTGATGGAGAAGTAGCGGCCCGAGCCGGCGAGTCCGTGGAAGTGGACGGCCATGCCGAGGTGGCCGGCTTCGAGGGCGATGGTGCGGAAGAGGAAGTCCTGGAGAACTTTGTAGTCGGCGGGCGAGGGCGTGCCGGTGTGGACGTAGCGGGCGTAGATGGCGGTGGCCTGGGTGCGGTCGGCGGCGGTGTCGGCTGGGGATGGATCGCTGATGTTGAGTGGGCGGAGGTAAGCGAGCTCGAACTTTACGGCGATGGCGCCGCCGGCGTACTGGCTGCGCAGGGTGGGGAGGATGAGCTTGTTGATGTAGTCGTCGAGCGTGGGGGGAAGCGCGGTCAGGCGCGCGGCGGTGAGATAGTGAGCGCGGAGTTTTTCTTCGAGAGGGAAGAAGAGGCGGCGGTCGGGTGTGTTGGCGGCGGCGGTGTTGTCGAGCGGGAAGAGGAGCGCGTCGTCATAAGGCACCCAAAGAAAACGCGGTGGCTGCACGCCGAGGCCCATGGCTACACGGTTGGCAGCCATGGTTGCGATGTTGGCCTGATCGAGAACCCAGACGGAGTAGTGGGAGCCCTGGCGTTTCTTTACGGCGGCGCGCGCGGCCTTTAGCGTGGCGAGGCCGTCCGGCGTGAGCGGCAGGCGAAGGCGTACGTGGTAGAGAGCGAACCAGGCGTCGGGAAGTTGCGGGTTGTTGGGGCGGTAGGCGACGGGGTCGGTCTGCGGTGGCATGTTGTCGACGGGGAGCGCGTCGAAGTTGCGGTCGGCGGCGCCGGCGGGCGGAGAGAGCATGGGGTGAGCGTGGTTGTCGAAGGCGGGCGTGGCGAGGATGATGTGGAGGAGGGCGGGATCGATGTCGCGGTTGAGCGCGGAGGTGCGTGTGGTGGGGTGCGAGCGAGCGTGCGGGGATTGGGCTGGTGCGGGGAGGGTGGCGACGAGGGCGCAGAGGAGGATGGAGGGGATCAGGCGCATGGTGGCTCCGTGAGGGTGAGGATACTGCATCCGGCGATGCCGAGAGCGAGTTGGACGCGATTGGCCCAGCTGGTGGATCAGCTGGGCGGTTGAAGATTGGTGCTGTGGCTGGCAGTGGGTGTGTGCTATGCTGCGCGTGTGTCAGCCGCCGATTCTGCTGCGAATTCGGGGAGTGCCCGCCATCCCGCGGTGGTGCGTGTGACGCACTGGATTACCGTGGTTGCGTTTTTTGCGCTGCTGATTACAGGCCTGGAGATTGTGGTCTCGCATCCGCGGTTCTACTGGGGCGAGGTGGGCAATGTGATGGTGCAGCCGGCGTTTACGCTGCATATTCCGTCGTCTCGGGATACGGTGCCGACCGGGTATGGGTATGTGATGCCGGACCAGAATGGATGGAGTCGGCATCTGCACTTTGAGGCCGCCTGGGTGCTGATGCTGACCGGGTTGGTGTATTTGATTTACAGCTTATGGACGGGGCACTTTCGGCGCGATCTGATTCCGGCGCGCGGAGAGCGTTCGTGGCACGCGTTTCGCGGAGTGTTGGTGAAGACGTTGCGGCGTGAGCGGCACGATGCTGCCGAGGGACGCGCCTATAATCCGGTGCAACGCGTGACGTACCTGGTGGTGATCTTTGGTTTGATTCCGCTGGTGATCTGGACGGGATTGGCGATGTCTCCGGCGTTTACGGCGGTGTTTCCGTTTTCAGTGGTTGCGCTGGGTGGACGGCAGACGGCGCGGACGCTGCACTTTTTTGTGACGTGGGCCCTGGTGCTGTTTGTGGTGGTGCATGTGGCGATGATCGCGATGGCGGGGTTCAGAAGCCGCATGCACGGGATGTTGATGGAACGCGCCGCGCCGACGGAGAGCGAGACGGTGGCGGTGAGCGCCGCGGCTGGGGAGGGCGTATGAATTCAGTTACGCGCAGAAGGTTTTTAATGGGCGGCGTTGCGGCTACGGCTGGCGTTGCGGGTGTGGCTGTGGCCGACCGGATGGCGCGGCGGTACGGCCTGATCGCGACGGATTGCAGCGGCGTCTATGCGCCGGGCGAGACGCTGACGTATGCGGCGCAGCGGCTGCTGGGTCGGCACTCGATGGCGCGCGAGTTTCCACGCAGCATGATCTCCAAGGCTCCGTTTGCGAATGAGGTTGCGCCGCATACGGATGCGTTCAAGCGTATGCAGGCCGGTGGGTTTGCCGACTGGCGGCTGGCGGTGGACGGATTGGTGGAGCGGCCGGGATCGTTTTCGATCGCGGATTTGAAAGCCATGCCGATGCGCAGCCAGATTACCGAGGTGGCGTGCGAGGAGGGGTGGTCCTACATTGGGGAGTGGATTGGGACGCCACTGGCGGAGGTGTTGAAGGAGGTGGGCGTGTTGCCGCAGGCGCGGTATATGGCATATGTGTCGTCGGAGAAGGGCTGGTGGGACAGCCTGGATATTCGCGATGCGGTGCATCCGCAGACGCTGCTGACGTGGGGTATGAACGATGGCGATTTGCCGGTGGGTTTTGGTGGGCCGCTGCGTCTGCGCGTGCCTCGGCAACTGGGATACAAGAGTGTGAAGTATGTGGCGCGGCTAACGGTTCTGGACTCGATGAAGCACTTCAAGGATGGGCTTGGATCGGCGTCGCCGGCGGGTGGGTATGCGTGGTATGCAGGGATTTAGCGGCGCGTGTGGGCGGCGCTGCTAGTCGACTCGACAGATTAAGGATTTGAGATAGCGCGTCTCGGGAAGGGTGAGGACCTCGGGGTGGTCGGGTGCGGCGGCGTGGGTTTCGAGGAGTTGTACGCGGCGGTGGGCGTCGGATGCGGCGGAGGCGATGATTTCGGTGAACTCCTGCAGTGAGACATGGTGCGAGCAGGAGTGCGTGATGAGCGTGCCACCGGGTGCGAGCAGGCGCAGGGCGCGGAGGTTGAGCTCCTTGTAGCCGCGAAGGGCGCCGACGGCGGCGCGTTTGGATTTTGCGAAGGCTGGTGGATCGAGGACGATGGCGTCGAAGAGATTGTCGGGGGAAGAGGTCTGGCGCGCGGTGTCGTCGAGGTGGCGAAGGTAGTCGAAGGCGTCGGCTTCGATCCAGTCTGTTTCGCAACGTGCGGAGAGCGTAGGGTTCAGCAGCAGGTTGCGATCGGCGGCTTCGAGTGCGGAGAGGCTGGCGTCGACGCCGGTTACGCGAGAGCAGACCTGCGCTAGATGAAGCGCGAAGCCGCCCTGGTAGGTGCAGATGTCTAAAGCACGAAGACCGTGCGCGCTTGTATTTTTCGTGCGGCCGGTGGCAGCGACGGCGCGCGCGGCGGCTGCGTAGTTGAGGCGTTGATCGAGGAAGGCGCCGGTCTTCTGGCCGGCGGCCGCGTTGTAGTGGAAGCGCAGGCCGTTGAGCGAGAAGATGGTGGTGGTGGGTGCGGCCTGGTCGGAGTCGCGTTCGGCTTCGGTGCGGAAGGAGAGGCCGTCGGGGGCGGTGGAATCAATGTGCGTGGTGAAGATCGGGCCCGGTGCGGGTGCGGGCAGTTGTTCCAGCTCGCGGATGCGTGGGTCGGGACGCTCCCAGATCGTGAGCGCGCATTTTTCTTTTGCGAAGGCTTCGCTGAACGCGGCGACGAGGACTGCGCGAACGTCGTTCTGTGCTGTGCCTTGCGTGAGTAGTTGCAGGAGGACGAGGTCGTGGTAGCGGTCGGCGATGATGCCGGGGAGGTTGTCGGCCTCGGAGAAGATGAGGCGGTGGGCGTTGTTGTCCGCGGAGGTGGGTGCGAGTTCGCGGCGGATCTCGAGGGCTGCGTTGATGCGCGTGCGGAGGTCGGTGAGGTACTCGGCGCGGGTGAGCGCGGGCTTGCGCGAGACGAGGCGCGCTGCGATCTGCGAGGCCGAGGAGTAGAGCGCGGTGCCGAGTGGGATATCGCGGGAGTCGGTGATGGTGACGAGTGCGCCGGGTTCGGTGGCGGTGTTCTGTGCTGCTTCGAGATCGGTGCGGTATACCCAGAGGTGGCCCGCGCGAAGGCGGTCGGCGGCGCGGCGTGTGATGCGGAGCGTGGTTGCGTTGGACATCTGCTTCAAGTGTAGACGTGAGGGCGTTGCGCTCGCGTCTAGGGCAGCTTCGGTATATTGACGCCGAGGTGTTCGGCGATGGCGGTGGCGACGAGGTTGTGGTCGTCGCGCTGGGGCAGGCCGGAGACGATGATGGTGCCGACGCAGCCGGAGCCGGAGAGGAAGAGCGGGAAGCCTCCGCCGTGGGCGGCGTAGTCGGCAATGGGCAGGCCGTGGCGCGATTGGAGAGACTGACCGTCGAGTTCGAGCTGTCGTCC
>JBAVDD010000058.1:0-30609 GCA_049587035.1 Acidobacteriaceae bacterium
CATCCTCACCATGCACCGCACCGTCTGCAACAACGTCCAGCCCGACCTCACCCTCCTCCTTCTCCCGCCGCTCGCTGCCTCCCTCCGCCGCGCCCGCCGCCGCAACGACCGCACCACCCAGCAAGCCGGCACCGACGAAAACCGCTTCGAGCGCGAAGGCGACGTCTTCTACACCCGAGTCCATGAACAATATCGAAACATCGCCCAACGCGATCAAACCCGCGTAGTAGTCTTCCCCGACGATGCCTCCATCGCCGCCATCCACCAGTCCATCCTGACAGTAGTACGCGCCCGCCTGGCAATCTCCGCCAACGCTCCCTCATTCGGAATCCAAAGCCCGCTGTCTGAATAAGCAACCCAAGCAATGCGCAACTTCGAAAAGGAATACGACTACACGCCCGCCCGCACCCTCGGCGACTACCGCCTTCCTCCCGGCCTCCGCCGCGCCCTCCCCTTCTACTTCCGCCGCAAGTGGGTCAGCTTCGGCGAACCCATCCCCCTCTTCGAGCACCTCCACAACACCTTCGGCCGCATCGCCCACTACCGCTTCATGGGCACCACCATCGTCTTCGTCAACGATCCGGATTACATCAACGAAATCCTCGTAACCCAAGCCGCATCCTTCGTCCGCGAGCGCACCCTCAAGCGCATGAAGATCCTCCTCGGCGAAGGCCTCATCACCTCCGACGACCCCATCCATCAGCAACAGCGCCGCATCATCGCTCCAGCCTTCCACCGCCAGCGCATCGCAGGCTACGCAGACCAGATCGTAGCGAGCGCCAAGGAACGCGCAGCCAACTGGCGCGCAGGCCAACCCATCGACATCAACGACCAGATGATGCAGCTAAGCCTGCACATCATAGCCCGCACCCTCTTCGACTCCGAAGTCACCACCGACGTCCTCGCCGTCCGCGACGAAGTCAACACAATCATGGGTCTCTACAACTTCCTCGTAGCCTTCCCCCGCCTGGAGAGCGTCCTCCACCTGCCCATCCCAGGCATCATAAAATTCCGCCGCGCGCGAGCCCACCTCGACACTGTCGTAGCCAACATGATCGCCACCCGCCGCACCCTAACCCGCTCCCAACTCGAGCAGCGCGGCGACCTACTCTCCATGCTCATGACCGCCCGCGACGAAGACGCGAGCGGGAAAGGAATGTCCGACACCCAAATCCGCGACGAGCTCCTGACCATCTTCCTCGCCGGCTACGAAACCGTTGCCAATGCCCTCACCTGGACATGGTATCTCCTAAGCCAGAACCCCGAATCAGCTAACAAAATGTATGCAGAAGTAAACCAGATCCTGGGCACTCGCACCGCCACCTCCGCGGACTTCCCCCACCTGAAATACACCGAGCAAGTCTTCGCCGAATCCATGCGTCTCTACCCACCGGCCTGGGCCATGGGCCGCCAGTCCACCGTCCCCATCGAGCTAGGCCCCTACCGCCTCCCGCCCGACACCCACTTCTTCTTCAGCCAATACATCATGCACCGCAGCCCCGAGTTCTGGCCCGACCCCTTAGCCTTCCACCCCGAACGCCACACCCCCGAAGCCCGCGCCACGCGCCCGCGCTTCGCCTACTTCCCCTTCGGAGGAGGCCGCCGTCAGTGCATCGGCGAAGGCTTTGCCTGGATGGAAGGAGTCCTCTCGCTAGCCACCATCGCCCAACGCTGGCGCCTGCACTTCCTTCCCCAATACCCCATCATCCCCCAGGCCAAAATCACCCTCCGCCCCAAATTCCCTCTCATGATGCGCCCCGAACCCACCCGTTAATCCACGCGACTCCCTCGCAACTCCCGCGTGACGCATTTCCTCTCCGAATAGCGCCTACCAGATTGAGGATGCATCGCCCCGGATTGCAGGCGTCCTCCACAGTTCAGGAGTCACGGCATGGATCTGACGGAGGTCATGATGAGACACAAAGGAACGATTTTCACTGGCGTGGCGATAGCCATGCTCATCGGAGTGGCTGCATGCAATAGCCAACAACGCAGCAGCAGGACAACAACCCACCCGAATGCGGCCTCACAAAAACATGCCGTCGATGTCACATGGAGCAGTACTACCAAGGTTGACGTAAAGGATCCGGGCTATGGAATGACTGCGTTTACCTTCGATGTCCCGGTCGGGTGGAAGTTTGTGGGAACAATCTTGCGTCCCAGCGGATGCCATGCACCCGCCGTGCCGGCTGCCGGACTGTCGGACACGGTACTTAGTCCCGACGGGATTACGGCAATTGAGAAATTACCTGGCGTAACTTGGTCGTGGACGAGCGATGGAACCAATATCCTGGGGCCGAAATGTCCATCAAACGTCAACATCGTTACGGCGGACGCCTTCCTCCTGAACATCGCCATTCCGAATCTGCGCCCCGATGCCACAGTGGTCAAGGTATTGCCAAATCCGCAATCCGTCCTGGACGCGATCGCAAAGAATAACGAGCAGGGTGAGGCGCAACTACAATCCCACGGGCTCCGGGGGAAGGTGATCAATGATTTTGGAAGAGTTCGTATTACCTATGTGCGCAATGGGCAGCCGGTGGAGGAAATCGTGTCTGCAGTGATCCACTGCACGGAAATCCCGGTCCTGCGGCCAATGCGGGGCTTTCACACGCAGCGCAACTGCAGCACGCCGGGAACATTCGTTACACGGGCTCCGAAGGGGTCTCTGGATGCCGTAAAACAGCTTGCGCCTCCCGCAATCAACCCGGAGTGGGATAACCGCGTGTCTCAGGATATGGGAGCCGCGTTCCGTCAGGCACAAGCAGCCAGTGACCGCCAATTCCAATCGAACATGGCGATTGCCAGGCGCCAAACGGAGCAAATAGTCCAGAACGGTCAACAATTCGACCGACAGCTAAAGGCAAGCACGGATGCGTCCATGCAGGCGGACGCAGCAAGGCAGCATGCGATCGACGATTCGGCCCACCAAACAGCACTGCATTCCCTGGACCGCCAGACGTTCATCAATCCCAACACCGGCCAGAAGATCGAGGCCAGCAGCGAGTACAACCACCAATGGATCTCCTCCGATGGCAGCACACTGATCCAGAACCAGGACCCGTCCTTCGACCCCAACGGAACGGTCTATCCCATAAGCCAGAGCTGGACCGAACTCGTTCCGCAATAATCTCACCAGGAACCTCACCGTTCGCGAGGGTTGGCAACGACCAACCCTCGCGATGTTTTATTTCCACCAGATAGTCTTTCCTGCTGGGCATGCCGGGTTTGTCATCACCGCAAGCACGCCGGAACCCGGGCTTCCAGAACCCGGAATTACGCCCACCCCAAAATAATTCCTCAAAAACCGCCCAAAATCCACATGTCAACCCCCTAAACCTCGCAATCGCCACATTCTAAGCCACATCCGCGTGGCATACCCACCGTGCTCCATCCGCTACAATTTTAATTAGCTATTCCCACGCCACAAGGGACGCACAACCCAAACAGAATTTTATATATACCCATAACCGGTTTCGATTGAGCCGCTTACAGCCATTTTTCACCAACACCCCAAGAAACAAGCCCTAACCCCAATCAAAGCAATTAGATACTTGCAACCGCATGTGTTTGCAACAGATGCAAACGAGACAACCCACAAACGGCTGATAGCAAACCACTTACAAAAAGGTATGAATATGGGAACTTGCCACTTAACCAGCCTGTTTTGAGCCACTTACAAAGAAAATGCAGCAAGGGGGGAGGGGGGAGGGGTACCCTCCCATCCACACCAGAACGCGATACCCTGACCACGTGCCGCTCCCAAAATCATTCTCCGAGTTCATCGGCAACCAATCCACGGTCGAGAGCCTCCGCGCCGCCATCGCCGCCGGCCGCCTCCCGCACTCGCTCATCCTCCTCGGCCCCCGCGGAGCCGGCAAGTTCACCCTCTCCCTCCTCCTCACCATGGCGTTGGAATGCGAGCTCCAACCTCGCGAAATATCAGCCGACGGCAGAGATCTCGCAACCTTCTGCGGCCACTGCCGCAACTGCACACGCATCGCCGAGAGCGCAGACCTCGAATCCAGAATCGAAGAAGCTGTAGCCGCGCGCGAAGACATGCGCGAGGTAGATAAAAAAGACACCCGCATCCTCGTCCAAACGCATCCCGATGTCCTCATCGTCCCTCCCGATCCACCACAGCTCCTCATCAAGCTGGGCCAGATCCGAACCCTGATAAACCGCTCGCACTCGCTACCCAGCGAAGCCCTCGCCAAGGTCTTCCTCATCACCACCGCAGCCTTCATGAAGGAAGCCGCAAACTCTCTCCTCAAGGTTCTGGAGGAACCGCCCGCATATGTCCACATCCTGCTTCTAGCCGAAAACCTCGGCGAGCTGCTCCCCACCATTCGCTCCCGCTGCGCCGTAGCGCATCTAGGAGCCTTACCCGCAGACGAAATCTCCACTCTCCTCGCCGAGCGTCGCCCCGAGCTCAACAAGTCCGAACGCGACCTAACCGCACGCCTAAGCGAAGGCGCCGCAGGCCGCGCCCTAGGCTTCAACCTGGCCGAATACGCCGCAGCCCGCAACGACGCACTCACCATCCTCCACACCGCCGAGCAAAGCGGCGGTCTGCAGGATCACGCAGCCCTCTTCCGCATGACCGAAACCTACCGCGCCGGCGCCGAGGGCCAGACCAAAACCACAGCGCTTCTCCGCGCCCTCTCCAGCCTGCTCGAGGACATCCTCCTCCTCCAATCAGGAGCACCGGATCGCGTCCGCAACATCGACAAACGCGCTGATCTTCAACGCCTCGCCGACACCTTTACCTTCGACTGGATTGAGCAGGCCGTCCACGCCATGGACGCCGTCCAGAGCGGCATGCGCCGCAACCTCCTCCGCTCCCTCAGCCTCGACGCCCTCGGCGTCGAGCTCGAAGGAACTCGGAATTAAACTTGTAACAAACAACCCTTTTGTTCGTCTCATCATCAAATGAGCGAATTACCCTAATTGGACTTTAGCCGGCAAGTACACGCCTATGCCGACTCCGGGTTCCGTCACGCACCCGCAGGCTCAGCGGCTTCCTATCAGCGTGCATTCTGCCTGTGCTCAAGGAGAAGCCCCATTGTCCGCAAAGAGAGCTTCGATGGAAACTAAACTCGCGCCGCGCACCGAGGACAACACCTTCAACGGAACGCGCAAACTCGTGCGCCCTCGTCTTCCACCCGCGGACCACCGCCGTGAACCAACCCATGCCGAAGATCCGTTAACCCACGCAACGATCTCGGACATTCACAGCGCCCCCGAAAGCTCCCACGCTGAAGCGTTCTACTTTCAGAAGCAGATGCAGCAGCAAACCGAGATGACCGTCGTGCTCGAAGACGGAGAACAACTCCAGGGATTCATCCAGTGGTACGACAAGTGCACCGTGAAGCTGCGCGTCGGTCGCAACCGCGTCCTGATTTACAAGGCCGCCATCAAGTACCTCTACAAGACTAGCGAAGCTCACGCAGCGTCCACCGTAATGAAGTAGTGCGGAAGCAGCCGTTAGTTAGTCCGCGCAGCCTTCTCCAACCGATCTCGAATCGCATCCCCGAGTCCGCCAGCTTTCGGCAGCGGACACACGATCACCGCAACCCCGCGATCATCCAACGCACGCAGCCCTGCGAATAGCCCCGCCGCAAGCGTCTCCAGATCGTCCCATCGTCCCCAACGCTCGACGACCGCATCCCGCTCCAACGCCCAACCAGCCGGAAGCAACACCCCAACCTTTGCGCCGCCCGCTGCATCGACGCCCACGCGTACAGCCTCAACCAAACCATCCACGAGCACCAGCCGAGCTCGCGGCGCGTAGTGCCGAATCCCCACTCCAGGAGACGGCAAAGACGCTGGCTCGGCATCAGCGAGTGGCAAGAACACCTCTACAGCAACGCCCGTAACCGCCGTCAACTGTTCCGCCGTCACAGCGCCAGGCCGATACAGCACCATCGGCGTCTGCGTAGGATCAAGCACCGTAGACTCCACCCCAATCGACGTCGGCCCAGCATCCAGCACAGCGTCAATCCGACCATCCAGATCAGCCAGCACATGCGCCGCGGTAGTCGGGCTCGTGTGCCCAAACCGGTTCGCACTCGGCGCCGCGATGGGCAGCCCCACTGCGGCCAGCAAAGCGCGCGCCGCCGGATGCGCCGGAACACGCACCCCAACTAGGTCCCGCCCGGCGGTCACCGCATTCGGAACCTCCGCAGTCCGCGGCAGCAGCAACGTCAACGGCCCCGGCCAGAACGCCTCTGCCAACGCGCGCACTCGTTCTTCCAGTCCCACCGGAACCTGCGCAAGCTGCCCAAGCTGTTCTACTGAAGCCAGATGCACGATCAGCGGGTCCCAGAGCGGCCGCTGCTTCGCCTCAAAGATCCCAGCCACAGCCTCGGCCGACAGCGCATTCGCCCCCAATCCATAAACCGTCTCGGTAGCAAACGCCACTAACTTGCCTCTCCGCAACAACTCCGCCGCAAGGGCGAGGTCATCGGGCTTGGAAGCATCGAAATGGGAAGTGTTTAACATAAGCTGGCTCCCTCATCCTAGCGAATCCCGCTACGATCCACATATTCCACAGGGTTGCAAGAGATTCGTCCGAGCCCATCCCTGCGGACGTATACTGACGCCATGCAGGCTGCGGAGATCGAGCTGAAGTTTTCGGTGGTGGATGTTCAGGCGCTCTGCTCAGCAGCCATCTCTCTCGGATTCAAGCTGGTGACATCGCGCACCTTCGAGAGCAATGTCCTCTATGATACCCCCGATCGCAAACTGCGCTCACAGAGGCAGATCCTCCGCCTCCGCCACTATGGCGAGCGCTGCACCGTCACCCATAAGCGGCAGGCGGATGGCATCGAAGACGATCTCCGGTATAAGACCCGGATCGAAGCCGAAAGCGTCGTTGAGGACGGGGACGCCCTGGCCGAGATCTTCACTCAATTGGGCTATAGCCCGGTCTTCCGCTACGAGAAGTTCCGCACGGAATGGGAGATGGAAAGTGGACATTTAGTTCTGGATGAGACCCCAATCGGAATTTGGGCGGAACTGGAAGGCTCACCCGCGTGGATCGACCAGGTACTGGAGCAACTCCACGTCCCATCGCAGCTTCGCACAACCCTCAGTTACGGCAAGCTTTTCATTGACTGGAAGCAAAGCACAGGTAGCTCCGCCGATAACCTGACGTTCGACGAAGCAATTGCACACTCCGACGTTGCCACGCTCGAACCCATAACCCAGTAGCTAGAGAATCTGGAAGTTCACGTCGACATACAAGTCGACCGTAACCGGCTTTCCATCTTTCATGGCTGGCCTGAATTTGTACTGCCGAACAGCTTCGACTGCCTTCTGGTCCAATCCCATACCTATACCCCGAACAACACGGATATGGGAAGGCCTGCCGTCCGGGTCCACCCACAGATACACTTGAACGTTTCCGGAGAACTTCGCCTTTCGCGCCTCTTCGGAGAACTCAGGTTCAACAGAGTAGAGCACAACCGGCCGGCTCACGCCGCCACCAATGTGCATCGGGCCCCCTCCAATGTTGCCGCCAGAGCCCGGCCCGATACCCGAACCACTGCCCGAGCCAATCCCGGTCCCCGTCCCATTCCCAAGGGAAATACCCTTGAGGGACGAACTCGGCATTCCCAGATTCGGCATATCGTTATTCTCCAGATTGAGGTTCTTCTGCACCACGACAGTGGGAATCACCGCAAGTTTAGGCGCCACGGTTGGCGGCGCTGTCGGTGGAATCAACTGCTTTTGCGACAAGTCCGGCAGTCTGCCTTTGCTTGGGGGGGCGAGATCATGCTGTCCCCCACCACCGCCGATCTCCTTCAACTTAGGAGCGATGGGAGGCGGTGCTTCTGGAGCAATGACGGTCGCAATATCCGGCTTCGGCGACATGACCTTGACCTGGCTGGCAATGAAAAGTGCAATCAGAAGGATCACAACGACATGCGCGCCAATGGCTGCTGCCGTCGACGCTGGACTGCGCTTCGTCGCCATCCGATCGGGAACAGCTACGGGTTTGGATTGAAGCACAAGCGGCGGAAGCTTTGGAGAAAACAAAACGTCCCGCACATTTGAAATGAGTGAGGCGAAAATACCCTCTTCCTTGATCTCACCGCTAAGATGCACCGCTTCGTCCGCTCCAGCACGAGGTGGTCCCGCGAGATCGCGATCGACCTGGTTGGAGGGGGGAGGCGGGAGCGTATCAATATTAGGCATAGGGGAGCATGGGTCTCGGCGGTGTCTTTCTCTTCTAAATATTCAGCTGCGTACAGCGAGCGCTATCTTCGGATTGCGGGAAGGTGCGTCGCCAAGTCCCGGGATTCATTCTACAAACTCTTGCCCAGGTTTGCTCTTCCTATTTAGACGCATCCGGCTGAAAAGTGGCTATCGGCTATTTCGCTCTTCCTGGTATCCCCTGTGGATCGGGCGAGCTTCCTTCTCTGGCCAGTACAATAGAAGTTTGTCCGCTTATAAGCGCTGTCCTTTCATAGCCGCACAAAAAATGGAGATGTTGATGTCAGAAGATGACAAAAAGAAGAGCTTCAAAGGGACGCTAAACCTCCCAAAGACAGAGTTCGCCATGAAAGCGAACCTGCCCCAGAATGAGCCCGCTCGACTGGCGGAATGGGAGAAAAGCGACCTATACGAACAGATTCGCAAGGCTCGCGAGGGTTCGCCGAAATACGTCCTCCATGACGGCCCTCCATATGCCAATGGTGCGATCCACCTGGGTCATGCGCTAAACAAGTGCATCAAGGATTTCGTCGTCAAGACCAAGACCATGGCAGGGTTCGACGCGCCCTATGTTCCCGGCTGGGATTGTCACGGCCTCCCGATCGAGATCAAAGTAGACGAAAAATTAGGTGGCAAGAAGCTTGAGATGGACCCCGTCGCAGTCAGAAAGGCTTGTAGAGAATACGCCTCAAAGTTTGTCGACCTGCAGCGTTCACAATTCAAGCGATTGGGGGTATTTGGCCGCTGGGAAAAGCCCTACGCAACCATGGATTTCCCCTATGAGGCTAGCATTCTGGAGACGTTCTACGGGTTCTACGAGAAGGGCTTCGTATACAAGGGCCTTAAACCTGTGTACTGGTGTTCCCACGACCACACCGCCCTGGCTGAAGCCGAGGTCGAATATGAGATGCACACGTCGCCCAGCGTCTATGTGCGATACAGGCTCACATCATCTCCAGCAAAAATCGACTCCCGGTTGCAGGGCAAAAATGTTTGGACCATCATATGGACCACCACGCCGTGGACACTCCCAGCGTCTATGGCAGTTGCGTTCAATCCTGAGATCTCTTATGGAGCACTGGAGGACGGCAACGATGTCTACATCGTCGCCGAAGCACTCGTCGAACAGGTGCGAGACGCGTGCGATTTAGTGGGCAACCTCAAAACCGCAAAACAAATCGCATCTTTTCCCGGCTCGCACCTGGAACGAACAACCTTTACCCACCCATTTCTCAATCGCGAGATTTTAGGTGTCACTGCAGACTACGTAACCACCGATCAGGGCACTGGTGCTGTACATACGGCACCGGCGCACGGCCCCGATGATTTTGCGACCGGACTTCGTTATGAGCTACCGCTCACCTGCGATGTCGACGCTCAGGGCAAACTGCGTAACGGACTGCCAGAGTATGACGGGCTATTCGTCTTCAAGGCAAACGCTCCCATCGAAGCGCTGCTCGTTTCCAGACAAGCCCTGATGGGGCGTCATAACCTGGAGCACAAGTATCCACACTGCTGGCGTTGCCACAAGCCTCTTATCTTTCGCGCCACCGAGCAATGGTTTATCTCGATGGAAACTCCCGTGCTTTCTCCAAAAACTGAGGAGCCGAATACGACCTTCCGCCAACGTGCGCTGGAAGAAATCACCCGCGTGACCTGGGATCCTGCGTGGGGCGAAGAGCGCATCTCCAATATGATTGCCACCAGGCCCGATTGGTGCATCTCGCGCCAACGCATCTGGGGGGTGCCCATCGCTGTGTTCCTCTGCGAGAAGTGCCATGAACCTCTCAACGATGAAGCCATCAACAAGAGTGTCGTTGAATTGTTCTCCAAAGAAGGCGCAGACGCATGGTACAAGTACGACGCGAGTTCCCTTCTCCCAGCCGGTACAGCTTGCAAGGCTTGCGGCACCGTCATGCAGTTTCGCAAAGAAATGGACATTCTCGACGTTTGGTTTGAGAGTGGCGCCAGCTGGCATGCGGTGCTTGACGTCGAGCCAGAGCTTCACTGGCCTGCGGATCTCTATACCGAAGGCGGCGATCAACATCGCGGCTGGTTCCACTCGTCTCTTCTAAGTTCAGTCGGAATTCGTGATGCAGCTCCGTACAAGATGGTGGCTACGAGCGGATGGACTCTCGATGAACAAGGCCGTGCCTTCTCAAAATCTCTGGGCAATGGCGTTGATCCAGTCGATGTAGCAAACCGACTCGGCGGCGAGATCATTCGTCTTTGGGTAGCAAGCGTCGACTTTCGTGAAGATGTGGCTGCCAGCGAGAACCTGATGCAACGTGTCAGCGACAACTACCGCAAGTTGCGCAACACACTGCGCTTTCTGCTCAGCAACCTCTCGGACTTTGATCCGGCCAAAGACACCACGGCTTGGGCGGACATGCAGCCGCTCGATCAATACATTCTAGCCCAAACAGCAGAACTCGACGCTGCGATCCGGAAAGCCTACGAAGAATTCGAATTCCATCGCGCATACCAGGCGCTCAATGAGTTCACAAACTCTGACCTGAGCGCTCTGTACCTGGACGTAGTAAAGGACAGACTCTATACCTTCGCGCCAAACAGTCCCGCGCGCCGAAGCGCTCAGACAGCCATCTGGCGAATCGTCGAGGCTATGACTCGATTGATCGCACCCATCCTTTCGTTCACCGCGGACGAGGTATGGCAGTATCTACCTACAGTAGCGGGTCGCGTATCGAGCGTGCACCTTGCGCTCTTTCCTGACGTGGTTGAGATCGTGCCCGGAAGGATCGCCGGTCTAGAAGCCGAATGGGATGGCCTCATGAGGATTCGCCAGATTGTAATGGTTGAGTTGGAGGCTCTTCGTTTAGCGAAGTCAATCGGCAAGTCTCTTGATGCGAGCATCCGCTTGATTGCAACCGAAGGATCCCCGGAAGCCTCGACCCTGACACAATACGAGAGCTCGCTCGCCGAATTCTTTAATGTCTCTCAGGCAACCGTGCAGGTCGTTGGGGCCACCCAGCAACAGGAGGCGTTACTGATTGACGCTCAGGTAGCCAACGGTGCCAAGTGTGAGCGCTGCTGGCGCGTTGTTCAAGATGTAGGCGCGGACCACCGTTGGTCAACCGTATGCGCGCGCTGCGCCGAAGCGCTCGACGCGATCGGCTTTCCTCCAATGACTGGGGAGGCTGCCTGATGCCAGTTCCCTCCCCTAGGCGCGACATGCGCTGGTTCGCCTTGGCGATCGCCGCCGCCGTTGTACTCATCGACCGTTTGACGAAGTTGTGGATTGTAGCGCACATCAAACCGGGCCACGCAATTGTGGTTATCCCAAAGGTCTTCCGCCTCACGCACGTGCTCAACACAGGCGCGGCGTTCAGCCTGTTTGAAGGAAGCGCCTCACCCACGTTGGTACGGAACCTATTGGTCGGTTTCTCCGTGGTCGCTGTGGCCGTAGTGCTCGTCTTGATATGGAAGATGGGACGCACCGTGACATTAACTTCAGTTTCGCTTGCTCTGATTTTAGGTGGCGCCATCGGAAACCTCTACGACCGCGTTCGCTTTGCCTATGTCGTTGACTTCCTCGAAGTACACATCGTTCACTATCACTGGCCTGATTTCAATGTGGCCGATTCCGCCATTGTTGTAGGAGCCTGTCTACTGCTTCTTGAGATGTTGCGGCCACAAAGGAGCGAGTGAGCCGTATGGAAGCCGGTGGTGTGAACGACAAAATCACGATCCGCGGTGCGCGCACGCACAATCTCAAAGGTATCGATGTTGATATCCCGCACAATGCGCTCACGGTCGTTAGCGGCGTGTCGGGTTCAGGAAAATCATCTCTCGCGTTCGACACGGTCTATGCAGAAGGACAAAGACGTTACGTAGAAAGCCTGTCCGCGTACGCACGCCAGTTTCTGGAACGCATCGAGAAGCCGGACGTAAGTTCGATGGATGGCCTGGCTCCTGCCATCGCAATCAAGCAGAAGAACCAGACACGCAATCCGCGTTCGACCGTAGCGACAGCGACCGAAATCTTTGATTATCTTCGGCTACTCTTTGCTCGATGTGGAACCGTGACCTGCCTTCACTGCGGGGGTGTCGTACGACGCGATACTGTGGATGACATTGTCGCGCGCGTGTTGAGGCTCGCAGAAGGAACAAGGATATACGCCCTGTTCCCAATTGTTCGCAAAGAAATCAAGCTGGAGGCTATGCAGGGTACAACGGTTGACATTAACGCCGAAGTTCTTGCATCTTCAAAGAAGCCGGCCAAGAAAACGTCCAAGAGTGCCAAAGGCACGTCAGCTACTAACCTGCTGGGATCCGTGGACTCCCTCAAGGATAGGCTGGGTGAGTTGCGTAAGCGAGGCTATAACCGCCTTTGGCAACAAGACGCGATTGGGACCGGACAGGGCAAGATCGTTGAGTTCTCAACTCCAGAATCATTACTTGACCTCGATTTCAAAGCCTCGGATGATCGGCCGATCTTCGTTCTCGTTGATCGGCTCGCGCTTTCACCAGAGGTCCGCTCCAGGCTCGTCGACGCGATAGAAACTGGCTACCGCGAATCAGGAGAGATCGTTCTGCGAACGGTCCCAGGCGACTCAACAGAGACGGTAGAATCCTTGCGTTTTTCGTCGGCATTCGAATGCTCTGACTGCCATCGAGCGTATCGCGAACCGGAACCGCGGCTCTTCAGCTTCAATAATCCATACGGTGCGTGTCCACGCTGTCAGGGATTCGGCAACACGATCGACTTCGACCCGAACCTGATTATCCCGAACCGCTCGAAGACGCTTGACGAGGGCGCGATCGACCCATGGACCAAGCCAAAGTATCGCGCGTGGCACGGCGAGATGAAACGCGCCGCCAAGGCTGAGGGCGTTCCTACGAATGTACCCTGGTTCGACCTCACCGAAGCTCAGCAGCGATTCATCGACGAAGGGCGAGGAAGCTGGCCCGGGATCCGGGGATTCTTCGCCGAGTTGGAACGCAAAAAATACAAACTCCATGTGCGCGTATTCCTATCCAAGTATCGCGGGTATGCAACATGCCCGGATTGCCGTGGCCAACGATTGCGCGCAGAGGCCCGCGCGGTACTTTTGGATGGAAAGAATATCTGTGAAGTATGTGCCTTAACCATCACAAAGGCTCGTGACTTTCTCGATGCGCTGATGTTGAGCCCATCGCTCCAGGAGGTGGCCGGAAAGGTGTTGGAGGAGGTACGCCAGCGGGTTAGATTTCTTGAGCAAGTGGGGCTCGAATACTTGACACTCGATCGCTTGAGCTCGACGCTCAGTGGAGGAGAGTCCCAGCGAATTCAGCTTGCCGCAAGCCTGGGGTCGAGGCTGGTCGGCACTCTCTATGTGCTCGATGAGCCGTCGATCGGACTGCATACGCGAGATACCGCAAAGCTGATCAACATCATGAAAGAGCTGCGCGACCTGGGAAACACGATATTGGTCGTCGAACATGATCCCGACGTTATTCAAGCAGCAGATTGGCTGATCGACCTTGGGCCGGGGGCCGGAGAGTTAGGTGGACAACTGCTCGCGGCTGGGACGATCGAGGAAGTCGAAGGTAATCCCGCATCCCTCACCGGGCGCTATCTGAGTGGACGCTCCAGTATTGCTGTACCCCGGCATCGTCTGGAACCAGGCAGGGAGAAGCTCGTATTGCGTGGCGCAAGGGTCCATAACCTGCGCGGTGTCGACGTTGAGATTCCCCTTGGCCTACTGTGTTGTGTCACAGGGGTTTCGGGGTCGGGGAAGTCTACGTTGGTGCACCAGGTGCTCTACCGCGCTCTGATGCAGGCGCTTGGGAACGATGAGGGTGGGGAGCGCGAGACGGCCAACTTGTATCGGGAGCTTTCCGGTTCGCAGTACCTCAATGATGTGGTGCTGGTGGATCAATCGCCCATCGGTCGGACACCTCGGTCGAATCCTATTACCTACATCAAGGCGTTCGATGCCATTCGCGAGCTCTTCGCCGCGCAGCCCGATGCTCGGCGGAAGAACCTCACGGCCGGATCGTTCTCCTTTAATGTTCCGGGCGGTCGGTGCGACGTGTGCGAAGGAGACGGAACGGTTACGGTGGAGATGCAGTTCCTTGCCGATGTGGAGCTTCCTTGCGAGGAGTGCAACGGAACGCGTTACAAAGCGTCCATCCTTGAGGTGAAGTACAAGGGTAAGAACATTCACGAAGTGCTGGGAATGACGGTACGCGAAGCGTTGGTGTACTTTGCCGGGCATCCCAAGATCGTCGATAAGCTGGCGGTGCTGGATGAGGTTGGGTTGGGATATGTGCGTTTGGGGCAGAGTGCAACGACCTTGAGCGGCGGTGAGGCACAGAGGGTCAAGCTGGCGCAGCATCTGGCTGCTGCGAGAGTCGGGAGTTCGGGTGGCGCTGGTGGAGTCCGTGGAGAGGCCAAGCGCGCAGCTAGCAGAATCCTATACATCCTGGACGAGCCAACGACAGGATTGCACTTTGAGGATGTGGCGAAGCTGCTGGCGGTCTTCAACAAACTCATCGATGGCGGCGGTTCCCTGCTGGTGATCGAGCATAACCTGGATGTGATCAAGTCTGCGGATTGGGTGATTGATATGGGACCGGAAGGAGGCTCAGGTGGTGGACAGATTGTGGCCGCTGGAACTCCGGAAGAGATTGCCCAGGTGAAGGAGTCGCATACAGGTCACTGGCTTGGGCTGGTGCTAAAGGGCGCGTTGAAGCGCCAGCGTGAGGTGGCTTGATGCGCAGACTGATCTTCCCTGCTCTGCTTGGCTGTGCGCTGGCCGCCTCCCTGTCGGCGCAGCAGCTTCCCCCGGGAACGAGGAGCGTCGACGACCACTCTGCGCAGAACGCTGTCAGCGATCAGATTCGTGATGCGGAGAGCTCGCTGGAGAAGCAGGACTACAAGACGGCTGAGGCCAAGTTGAAGGTGTTGGCTGCGGCCAATCCTAAGGATGGTCGCATTCAGTATGACCTTGGGTTTGCCGAGGAGCGCAATGGCGAGGAAGCCGATGCAGCCAAGGCGTACGCTGCTTCGATCGCTGCGCTCCCCGAGTTCGCGGAGTCCCGAGTTGCGTTAGGCTTGCTGGATGCGCGCGCTGGACGGATCGCAGCAGCACATGAACAATTGCTGGCTGCGGCGAAAATTCCGACTGCAGCGCCTGAGTTGCGTGCTCGTGCTTTGCGTGCTTTGGCGCATCTGGATGAGACGAACGATCCGGAGGCGGCGCGTCAGGAGTTGCTGACGGCGTTGAAACTCACACCAGAGACTCCTGACGATGTGCTGATGAGCGCTGAGTTGGCTGATCGCGCACAGGACTGGGCTGATGCGGTGACTGCGTATCAGCGGGCGTTGACGCAGTTACCGGGCGATCCGGACGCGACCGCTGGATTGGCGCATGCGCTGCAGCACGAGGGCAAGCTTGCCGAAGCGGACACTGTGCTCTCCGCTGCACTGAAGCAGCATCCTGAAGATGTGCGGCTGGTTGCGCAGGCGGCCTCGCTGTATGCGGCGGAAGGCAAGGCTGTAGCGGCGATTCCGTTGCTAGAGCAATTGCGGTCTTCAGATCCCAAGGTCGCGGCTGATCCAGATACTACTCGGCTTTTGGCTCAGCTCTACTACGTAGACGGCGATAACGCGAACGCGGAGACGCTGTACTTGCAGTTGCTTGCTGCGCGGCCCAATGATCCAGTTCTGATGGATGCACTGGGAAGCACGCAGGTGAAGCAAGGTCACGATGCGGTTGCAGAAGGAACGTTTGAAAGAGCGGTTGCACTGCGCAGTGGCTTCCATGACGATCAGGCCTGGGCGGAGGCTGAAGCGCACCTGGCGTTTGCAGCGTCGAAGAACAATGATCCGCGCACGTGTTTGGCGGCGTTGGATGCGCGATCGACGGTGTTGCCCAACTCGCCGACTTCCCTGTTTCTGGAAGCGACTGCGCACGATACGCTGCATCAGAAGAGTGCGGCGGTCAAGGCGTACCGAGCGTTTCTGGCGATTGCGGGCGGTAAGTTTCCCGACCAGGAGTTCCAGGCCAAACATCGAATCATCGCGCTGGTACATGAACAATAGCGGCGGCGAAATCCTATGCTGGCTGCGTGGTAGGCTGAGCTAGCGTGCCGCGTATTGCTCTTCCAACTGTGTCTGCTGTGGTCCTCTCGATCTTTGAAGAGGAGTATCGTGTGCTGCGTCCGCGGGCGCCGATGCCGGCGCTGGAGGTTAAGTTCCGGCGGTTCACAAGCCTGAATACTACGATCCGCTTACGCGATGGGAAGCTGATTGTGCGCCTGTCGGATTTGTTGGAGCATGCTCCCGAAAATATTCACCAGGCGATCGCTCATATTTTGTTGGCCAAGCTTTATCGGAAGCCTGTGGCTCCGGTTTATGCCGACCGGTATCGGCGGTATACGCAGTCGGAGGCGGTATCCAAGCAGGCGGAGCGGATGCGGCAGATGCGCGGGCGCAAGGTGATCAGCTCGCCGCAGGGGCATTTGTATGACCTGGACGAGGTGTTTGAAGCGGTCAATCGGAGGTTTTTCCATGGGCTGCTGGGAAGGCCTACGTTGACGTGGAGTGCGCATGTGGCCAAGCGGATGCTGGGGCACTATGATGCTGCGCACAACACGATTGTCGTCAGCCGGGTGTTTGATCGGCCCGGGACGCCGCGGTATGCGGTTGAGTATCTGCTGTACCACGAGATGCTTCACCTGAAGCATCCGGTGAAGGTGCGCGCGGGGCGGCGGTGCATGCACTCGCGGGAGTTCCAGGCCGAGGAGCGGCTGTTTCCGGAGTTGGAGCTGGCGAAGGCGTTTTTGCGGCGGTTGTAGGAGGATTCCCCCGGCCCCTCCCCCCCCAAGATTTTTTAGCCTAAAGTATTACAGCCACTAGCGTTCGGCGCGGACTCGTGGAAGTCCTACCTAATGCACTCCTTTCCTCCGTCTATGATGGACCACAGGAGACAGGTCATGCACGCAATCCCGCAATTGCTATGCACGTCGTTCATTCTCGGCATGGCAGCGGTAGCCCGGGCTCCTGTGGCTGCTCAGACCACGCAAGTTACTCCGTCTCAGTCGGAAACTCAGCGCGAAGAAAACGACCGCGTCCGGCCCAGCGGAGTGACGCTGACCGTCGCCACCCAGCTGGTCCAAGTCGATGTCGTCGTGCAGGACAGCAAAGGGAACGCGGTCCAGGGGCTTAAGCTCTCAGATTTTCAAGTCGCCGAAGACAAAAAGACGCAGACGATCAAGAACTTCGAAGAGCATGTCTCCGTCGATCCTATCCAGACCAAGGTGGCGTTGCCCCTCCAGCTCGGCCCAGGGATGTTTAGCGACTACACGCCCGTTCCAGCGAATGAGGCGCTCACCGTCATCCTGCTCGACCGGCTGAACACACCAATGACCGGCCAGACGTATGTTCTGCGGCAGCTCCGCAACTTCCTCAGGAAGGTGGATCCCGGCACCCGCGTCGCCATCTTCGGACTTACATCGCGGCTCATCATGCTGCAAGGATTTACCGATGATCCGAAGGTCCTACTGGCCGCCCTCGATCATAAGATCAGCGCGCAATCTTCCGTCCTGCTCCCTCATGACAGCATGGAATCGCTTTCCCAAGCCGAGCAGGATGCCGGAGCGCCTCCCAACCCGATGCTGGAGCAATTCGAGGCTGATATGATCAGGTATCAAACCCAATCGCGGGTCGGCTACACCCTGAAGGCGTTCGATGAGCTGGCCAGCTATCTGTCCAGCTTTCCGGGCCGCAAGAACGTCTTGTGGCTTTCCGGATCGTTCCCGCTCAATATCAATTCCTTCAGCGTTGCGGACAACGACTTTAGCGACCAGTTCAAGGAGGCCGCGAATCTGCTGGCCAGCGCTCGCGTCGCGATCTATCCGGTCGACGCCAATGGTCTTGAAATCGTCAACCAGTCGCTGGACTCTTCGCAGGGCTTCGATCACAGCCCCTCGACCGACCAGATCGCTGACACCGCGACCGCAGCGGCCCAGAATCAAGCCCACAACACGATGGATCAACTCGCAACCGACACCGGCGGGAAAGCCTTTTACAACATTAACGACCTCGTCAGTGCCTTCACACAAACCGTCAAGTCCGGCTCCGATTACTACACCCTCACCTACTCGCCGTCGAATCACGGCGACCGCGCCGGGTATCGTTCGATCCATGTGCAGCTCATGGGCGAGGCGGGCTCTCGCGGGCTTAGGATTGCCTATCGCCGAGGGTACTACCAGGAAGATTCACACCACGATGCGCTGGTTGCCGAAAAGACCGCCGCAACGGCCCCAGTCGATTTGTACGCGGCAGCCCTGATGCAGCATGGCGCACCCGCTCCCAGCGAAATCCTCTTCAAAATCCGTGTGCAGGCCTCCGCGCCGGGCACCGAAGACAGCAGCAACGCGCACCGCACCCGTTTGAACCTCTCTGGCTCCTCGCAGCGATACAGAATCGACTTCGCCACTCTCGCCACCAAGATCGATATGCCGGTTATGTCCGACGGCAACCATCACGGTGCGGTTGAGTTCGTAACCTTTGTCTACAACGGCGGCGGCAAGCTCCTCATCACGCAACATCAGACGGTGCACTTTAATCTCACTCCGGAAGATTACGCGCAAATGCTCAAAGGAGGCATCGGCTACACGCAGGAAGTAAGCGCGCCCACCGGCGCTCAGAGCTTCCGCATCGCAGTCCACGACTTGGCTTCGGGACGCCTTGGAGTCGTTGAAGTTCCGCTGTCGGCAGTAAGCCACCTCGTTCCAGCGGCGTAGCTCCTGGTTAACAGGTATGAAATTTCCAATTTTGGCCCTAGTTAAATTCTAACGAATGAGAGGGGGTAACTATGCCAGGTTTGGGAAAGATTTATCGTCAGTGTTTATAGGGGTTTTGGAGGTTTTTGGCGGGTTGGGGGGCTTGACAGATTTTGGGGGCCTCGGTGATGGGTGTGGCGGCCGCGAGGGATGGATTGTGCTGGCCCACTCATGTGCCAAATGCTGCGCATGAATGGGGCACCCATGATTATGGATGGTGCGGGTGCGGTGGGGGTCAGGCGGTTGCTGGGACGTCTTTGGCTTGTTTGGGTAGCGGGTGAGAGATGATGGCCTCGTTGTGGCGGGTTAGGAACATCATTACCGCGCCGAAGAGGATGCTGCCTAGGGCTGCTACCTGAGCGTTGGACATGGTGTGGTGGAAGTAGATGCGGGGGTTGATGCGGACGAACTCTACCAGGAAGCGGCCTATTCCGCTGAGGACGAGGTACTCGCCGGTTAGGAAGCCGAGGGGGAGGGGTTTGGAGGCGCGCTTCCAGAGCCACCAGGCGAGGGCGATGGCGAAGAGGAGTTCGTAGATGGGGGTGGGTTGGACTGCCGCGGTGGCGGGGGTGGGGAGGACGAGGGCTCGGGTGTACTCGGTGAGGCCGTGCATCATGTGGACGCCCCAGGGGAGGGTGGTGTTGATGCCATAGTCGCCGTCGCCGGAGAGCAGGCAGCCGATGCGGCCTACGCCGTAGCCGATAGCCGCGGCGGGGGCGGCGAAGTCCAGCATGCGGAGAGCGGCGCGGCCTCCTTTGAGACCGTTGGGTTTGGAGGCAACACCCTGATAGATGAGCGTGGCGATGGCAGCGAGCAGGCCGCCATACCAGGCGAATCCGGCCTGGAACCAGTGCAGGAAGTTGAAGAAGACCTCGGTGGGATGGTGGAGACCAGGGGCAACGATCTCGCGCCAGGCGGCGATAAGGTCGGGGACGCTTTGGAGCTCGTGCCACAGCTTGGCGCCGACGATGCCGGCGAGCACGACCATGGTGACAATGTTGAGCGCGTCCGCGTCGCAGCCGTTACGAACGAAGTTTTTGTGCAGGACGATGATGCCGCAGACGGCGGCCAGCCAGAGCATCAGGCCGAAGGTTCCAACGTGAGCAAAACCGAGATTCAAATAGGGATACATTCATCCTTAAGTATAGCGGGGCGAGAGGAAGAGACGGGGAAGGGAGGATTCGGTCCCGCGTTTTCCTCAAGTTGCGGGGGAAATATGCGCTTTTTCGATTGCACGCGTTTCGCGTAGTCTAAGCCCATGGCTACAACTGTTCCTGCGTTTGTTTCTCCGGATGTGATGGACGTTCTGCTGACGACCGAGCAGATCGCTGAGCGAGTCAAGGCAGTTGGAGACGAGATCTCCGAGGAGTACAAGGGGCAGTCGATTGTGCTGATCGGCGTGCTGAAGGGCGCGGCGATCTTTCTGGCGGACTTGGCGCGGTCGATCAGTGTGGACAACACGTTTGATTTTGTTGCGGTGTCGAGCTATGGACGGGCGCGGGTGTCGTCGGGCGCGGTAAAGCTGATCAAGGACATTGACAACCCGATTGAGGGACGGCATGTGATTCTGGTGGAGGACATTCTCGATACCGGGCTGACGCTTAGCTATCTGCGCGGGTTGATGCTGCAGCATAAGCCGGCGTCGCTGAAGATTGCTACGTGTCTGGATAAGCCGGAGCGGCGGCTGGTTCCGATTGAGGCTGACTATGCCTGCTTCAAAATTCCGAACCGGTTTGTGATTGGGTATGGGATGGACTATGCCGAGCGGTATCGCGGGGTTCCGGATATTCGGATTTACCCGGACAATCCGCCGCCGGGACACTAAAGGCAGCGCTTAGAGAACAGAGATTAGTTTCGATAAGATGGTGGTATGTCTTCTGTTCTGCGTGCTTCGTCTTCAAGTGTGATGGTTTCGCCGGCTCGGGGTTTTCGTGGATCGGTGATGTTGCCGGGTGATAAGTCGATCTCACATCGGTATGCGATGCTGGCAGGGTTTGCCGAGGGAACTTCGCGACTCACGAATTTTTCTACGGGCGCGGACCCGCATAGTTCGCTGGGCTGCATGCGGGCGATGGGTGCGCAGGTGGAGGCTATCGGGAAGACGATTGAGGTGACCGGCACGGGGGGCGTGCTGCGTGAGCCTAAGGGCGATCTGGATTGTGGAAACTCTGGTTCGACGATGCGGATGCTTGCGGGGCTTGTGGCCGCGCAGGAGGGGATGTTCCGGTTTGTCGGGGATGAGTCGCTGACGGTGCGGCCGATGGAGCGGATTCGGAAGCCGCTGGAGTTGATGGGCGCGAGGATTGAGTTGACGGATGGGCATGCGCCGATGGTGGTGCATGGGAGCGAGCTTAAGGGGATTGAGTTTGAGGCTCCGATTGCCAGCGCGCAGGTAAAGACGGCGGTGTTGTTTGCGGGCTTGCAGGCGCGGGGTGTGACGTCGATCGCGGAGAAGGTGCGGACGCGGGACCACAGTGAGCATGCACTGCGCGCGTTTGGCGCTGCGCTGGAGCGGAAGGATGGGCGGCTGCGGATTGCTGGTGGGCAGAAGTTGAAGGCGATTGATGCGACGGTGCCGGGGGATATGTCGTCGGCGGCGTTTTTCCTATGTGCGGCGCTTCTGTTTGAGGATTCGAATCTGGTGCTGGATTCGTTGGGGATGAATCCTACGCGGGCGGCGATGCTGGATGTGATCTCGGCGATGGGCGGGGTGATCAAGGTGCTCGATGTGCAGGAGACGCATGGTGAGATGGTAGGAACGATTCAGGTGAATCGCGGGCGTGTTCTTGGGGGCATCGACATTGCTGGAGAGAGAGCTGCTCAGTTGATTGATGAGCTGCCCGTGATTGCGGCTATTGCTCCTTATACCGAGGGGGGAGTGCGGATTCGGGATGCTAAGGAGCTGCGGGTGAAGGAGAGCGACCGCATCGCGCTGGTGGTGAAGAACCTGCGCGCGATGGGCGCGGAGGTGGTGGAGCATGAAGACGGGATGGATATTCCAGGGGGGCAGACGTTGCGCGGCGGGGTGATTGACTCCGGGATGGACCACCGGATTGCGATGGCGTTTTCGATTGCCGCGCTGCGGGCGGAGGGGGAGACGGAGATTCGCGGGGCAGAGGCGGCTAGTATTTCGTTTCCGGAGTTCTTTGCGCTGCTGGATGAGTTGGCGCTGCGCTAACGCAGGCTTGGTTACCGGACCGGGCGGGAAGCAGGTCCTCCGCGATGCTCAGGATGACAATTCCAAAGGTGTGCGTTGTCGCGTAATTCCGTTGTCACGCAATTCCAAGGTGAGCGTAACTATTTGGCGCGCCAGGAGAAGGTGCGTGGGGGGTAGAGATTTAGGAGTTCGTTGAGGTTTTGCTCTACCTCGAGGACGGTGACTTCGTCGATGATGTAGTCCGGCGGGGCGGTGGGCAGGTCGGCGTTTTTCAGGATGCGGGCGCGGGGGTTGTTGAGGGGGAGCCACTCGACGGCCGGGGACCAGGCGGGCGCGATGATGACCATGGGGAGACGCATGGCGCGGGCCAGATGCATGGGACCGGTGTCGAGGGTGAGGGCGATGTCGGCTAGCGAGAGCAGTGCGGCGAGTTCGAGCAGGCGGGTTTGGCCGGCTACGCTGGCGGTGGGAAAGCTTAGGCCTGAGCGCAGGGCTTCTATGGCGGGGGCTTCGGCTGATGTGCCGGCGAAGACGATCTGCATGTTGTGGGTGCGATGCAGGGTTTCGGCTACGGCGCGGAAGCGGTCTTCGCGCCAGGACTTGCGCTGCGTGGGGCTGGTCTGCGTGATGAAGACGGCGATGGGTTGCTCCTCGTCGATTCCCTGCTCGTTGAGGAGTTGGTGGGCCGTGGCGAAGTCTTGTTCGGAGGGGAAGACGTGTGGCTCGATGAGCGCTGGGTTGGACTGGAGCTGGTCGAGGAGTGCGGGGCCGTGGCCTAACAGCTCGAGGATGCGGAGGTTGTTGGCGATCTGGCTTAGTCGCGGGTCGAAGCGGAGATGATCGGCGGCGAGCTCGGGCACGAGCGTGAAACCGGCGCGGTTCGGGCTGCCCGCCAGTAGCGCGGAGAGAATGATGCGCGAGCGCTCGTTGCCGGTGGTGAGGAGCACGGCGTGGCGCTCGCGGCCGAAGGGTTTGGCGCGGCGTAAGGCGTTGGCCGATGGCAGGAGCTCACTCAGGGGGCTTGGGGTCGGGACAAGAGTTTCAAGGCCCGGGTTGTTGCGGAGGATTTCGAGCGCGAAGCCGCTGGCGGCAGCGGAAACCCTGGCGTCGGGAATGGCCGCATGGATGGCTGCGATGAGTGGGGTAGCGTGGATGGCCGTGCCGAGCGCGAGAGGGTATTGCAGGAGAAGGAAGTTACGGATGTCGGCGAGGTCGGGCTGCCTGGGGTGGACCATGCGCTCGAACTCGGCGAGGTTCACAAGGGCAACGGATTTGAGCACGTTTGCGATGCTTCGAGGATACCAAGTCCTAATCCTGCGCGGACGGCAAGAGGCTTCGCGTGGCTACATCTTGTAGCGGCCCATCTCGTCGTCGTTGAGGCTTTCGAGCCAGCGGCGGAGGTCGTCGGGGGTTAGGGTTGTGCTGCCGTCGGAGGCGCGGCGGGCGTGCTCGTAGACTTGCTGGGAGACGAAGATGGGGCAGTCGGAGCGGAGCGCGAGGGCGATGGCGTCGGAGGGACGAGCATCCAGGGCGATCATCTCGCCGCCCTGATCCATCCAGATGGTGGCGTAGAAGGTGTCCTCGCGGAGGTCGCCCACTACGACGCGGGTGACGCGGGCGTTGAGGCCTTCGATGGCGTTGCGGAGTAAGTCGTGGGTCCAGGGTCGGACGGTGGTGGCTTTTTCGATTTCGAGGGCGATGGCGTTGGCTTCGAAGAGGCCTACCCAGATGGGGAGAACAACTTCGCCGGCGAGGTCGTTGAGGACCACGATGGGCATCTTGGTGGAGGGGTCCATCATGAGGCCGCGGATGCGGACTTCGATCTCTGGCTCTGGGGCTGGGTGTTCTTCCGACTCGGGTTTGAAGCCAGGGAGGTGCATGGGGGTAGTGTAACGCTCAAGGCAGGGATTAGGGATTAGGGATTAGGGTCTGGACTCGGGCGTTGAGGGCTTGCTGCGCGATTGCGGCTGGTGAAGGTGCTGTGGGGGCGGAGACCGCTTCGCCTACCAGAGAGCTGGGGAAGATCTGGGTGATGCGGACGTCGATGTAGCTGCCGATGGGAGGAGTGGTGTTGCAGCCGAAGTTTACGGTCTTGTTTTGGGTGGAGCGGCCGGTGATCTGGTTGCGGTTGTTCAGGCCGTGTTCGACCATTATGGGCATGACCTGGTCGAGATGGCGCGCGTAGTTGCGGCGCTGGATCTCGCGCTGGCGGGCGTTGAGAATTGCCAGGCGCTCGACCTTGATTTCTTCGGGGATGGAGTCGTGCATGTGGATGGCGGGGGTGTTGGGGCGTGGCGAGTACTTGAAGCCGTAGATCGCATCGTAGCCTACCTCGTCGAGGAGGGTGATGGTGTCTTCGAAGTCGCGGTCGGTCTCGCCGGGAAAGCCGACGATGATGTCAGAGGTCAGTGAGATGTCGCGCCTGGCGGCTTTGGTCCAGGCAATGCGCTCGAGGTACCAGTCGCGGGTGTACTCGCGCTGCATGGCGCGGAGGACTGCTGTGCTGCCGGATTGCACGGGGAGATGGACGTGGTCGCAGAGGGTGGGGACGGCGTCGATGACATCGACGATGTCCTTGGTGAAGTCGCGGGGGTGGGAGGTGGTAAAGCGCACGCGCTGGATTCCCGAGACCTGACCTACTGCGGCAAGAAGCTCGGCGAAGGTTCGCTTGCCGCTGGGGTCTTTGTAACTATTTACGTTCTGGCCTAGCAACTGGATTTCAGAAAAACCACTTTGTGCGATTCTTTGGGCTTCGGCCAGGACCGAGGCTGAGGTCCGGCTGCGCTCTTTGCCGCGGGTGTAGGGGACGACGCAGTAGGCGCAGAACTTGTCGCAGCCTTCGATGATGGTGATGTAGCCGCGGTGGGGGTTGGTGCGGGCGGTGAACTCGGTGTCGAAGGTTTCGTCGGTCTGGCGGTCATCGAGGCCGGTGATGCGGGTTTCGCCGGCTTCGAGGCGGGCCAGCATGTCGGGCAGATTGCGGTAGGAGGCCGAGCCGGCGACGATGGAGACGTAGGGGGCGCGCTCGAAGATCTTGGCGCCCTCCTGCTGGGCTACGCAGCCGATGACGGCGAAGCGTTTGCCTTCCCCGTGGAGCTTCTTGTACTCGTTGAGGCGATGGAAAACCTTTTGCTCGGCTTTGTCGCGGATCGAGCAGGTGTTGTAGAGAATCAGGCCGGCATCGGCTTCGTCGGCGGTTTGGGTGTAGCCCTCCTGCATGAGGGTGCCGACCACCTTTTCGGAGTCGTGGGCGTTCATCTGGCAGCCAAAGGTTTCGATGTAGAAGGTCTTCATAGGTCAGAGATTGTCGCAGTGATCAGTATAGGTCCTGCGGTCCTTTGCGGATGGATGGGGGTGCTTCGCGTGGTAGACCCATCGCTTCGCAGACTGATTCGAATCAACTCTTGCGCTTCGGGATAGTTGATTGAGGTTCATGTTTGGAGATAGGGATTTGGCATTCTCTTTTGAAGAATAGGGAGTCCTCATTCCAACGGTTTCCCGTAAGTACTTGGAAACCTGTACGTATCATAAAGATATATATTTTCGAGCGAGGTGGGGGTGTTTTGGTGTCAATTAATCGGAGAGTAAGCAAGTTTGGTGACGCTAGTATGGTTTGCGTAGATGGTGCGAGCAGGAGCGGTTGCGTGCTATGCTCGGCGGGATTTGAGGTGGTGGATGACGGAGAAATTGAAGGCGGATGAATTGAAGGTCGAGAATCGTCTGGAGTCGAAGCTGGATGCGGGTGGGCCTCGGGTAAAGGAAAATACCTCAGCGATGCGGACGCGGCTGGCTGCCCTGCGCGAGGAGGAGGATGGGATTCGACAGGGTGGCGGTGCGAAGGCGGCGGAGTCTCAGCGGGCGAAGGGGCGACTGACGGTGCGGGAGCGGTTGGCGCTGCTGTTGGATGAGGGCACGGAGCTGCTGGAGCTTGGGCTTTGGGCGGCGCATGGGATGTACTCGGAGTATGGCGGGGCTCCGGGGGCGGGGGTGGTCACTGGGTTGGGGAGGGTCTGTGGGAGGCTTTGCATGATCGTTGCGAATGACGCGACGGTGAAGGCGGGGGCTTTCTTCCCAATGACCGCGAAGAAGGTGTTGCGGGCTCAGACGATTGCTTTGGAGAATCGGATTCCTACGCTATATCTGGTGGATTCTTCCGGCGTGTTTCTGCCTCTGCAGGAGGATGTGTTTCCGGATACGGATGATTTTGGGCGGGTGTTTCGGAATAACGCAGTGATGAGCTCGCTGGGGATTCCGCAGATTACGGCGATTATGGGGATGTGCGTGGCGGGCGGCGCGTATCTGCCGGTGATGACGGATACGGTGCTGATGACGGAGGGATCGGGGCTGTTTCTGGCGGGGCCGTCGCTGGTGCAGGCGGCGATTGGGCAGAAGACGGGCGCGGAGGAGTTGGGGGGGGCGGCGATGCATGCGGAGATTTCGGGGACGGTGGATTTCAAGGAGGCGAACGACCATCTGTGTATTGCTCGGTTGCGGAGTCTGGTGGACAAGATGGGAGCGCGCGCGGGTGGGCCGTTTAGTGTGGAGGCGTTTGATGCGGAGCGGGATGGGCCTCGGTTTGCGGCGGAGAAGATGTATGGGTTGCTGAATCCTACACCTGGGGCTAGCAATGTTTATGACATGCGCGAGGTGATTGCGCGGATCGTCGACCGCAGTGAGTTTGACGAGTACAAGGCGGAGTTTGGGCGGACTGTGCTTTGTGGGTTTGCGCGGATTGGCGGGCGGGCGGTGGGGATTGTGGCCAATCAGAAGATCAACCAGACGCAGACCGTGGCGATGGGGCCGATGGCAGGGACCAAGCGGATTGAGGTGGGTGGGGTGATCTATACGGAGGCTGCGCAGAAAGCGGCGCGGTTCATTATGGACTGCAACCAGAATTTGGTGCCGTTGATTTTCTTGCATGACGTGAATGGGTTCATGGTGGGGAAGGATGCCGAGTGGTCGGGGATTATTCGTGCGGGGGCGAAGATGGTTTCTGCGGTGAGTACGAGTGTGGTGCCGAAGATTACGGTGATCGTCGGGGGGAGCTTTGGCGCGGGGCATTATGCGATGTGTGGAAAGGCTTATGATCCGCGGTTCCTGTTTGCGTGGCCTACGGCTCGGTATGCGGTGATGAGTGGGGCGTCAGCTGCAGGGACGCTGGCCGAGGTGCGGGCCAAGCAGATGGAGCGCGGGGGAAAGGTGTTGAGTGAGGCGGAGAAGAAGGCCGTGTATGACGAGATTAAGAATGCGTATGATGCGCAGGCTGATCCGAGGTATGGGGCGGCGCGCCTTTGGATCGATGCGATCATTGATCCGGCGAAGACTCGCGAGGTCTTGATGACCGCGCTGGAGGCTTGTGCGCTGAATCCTGAGGTGGCGAAGTTCAATCCTGGAGTGTTGCAGACGTAGCGAACAGCTAGTGCGATAGCCGCGCAGGGACTGGGACAATCGCACAGATCGGGCTGTATGATTCGCTGGCTTGGGCCGGGGTGATGTTTGCGCTGGCATGGAGCATCTTAGATAAGAGTGCGAAGGAGCTGGAGCTATGAGCGTTGCGGTTGAATCGGTGGAGGGGTTGTACCCGTTTGTGTTGACGGAGGACCAGGAGGCGCTGCGGAAGGAGATTCGGCAGTTTGCCGCGCGCGAGATTGCTCCGCATGTGGCGGAGTGGGATGAGAAGAGCGAGTTCCCTGCTGCGGTGGTGAAGAAGCTGGGCAAGATGGGGTTGCTGGGCGTGATCTTTCCGCCGGAGTTTGGCGGCGCGGGGATGGGGTATGTGGATTACGTTTTGGCAATCGAGGAACTGTCAGCTGTTGATGGCTCGGTGGGGATTATCGTGGCCGCGCATAACTCGCTCGGGACGAACCATATTTTTCTGGCAGGCAATGAGGCACAGAAGAAGAAGTATGTTCCCAAGCTGGCTAGTGGTGAGTGGCTGGGTGCGTGGGGGCTTACGGAGCCTGGATCGGGATCGGATGCGGGTGGGGCTCGGACGACGGCGGTGCGCAAGGGCGACAAGTGGGTGCTGAATGGGACGAAGACATTCATCACCAATGGGAGCTATGCGGATACTGCCGTGGTGATTGCGGTGACGGACAAGAGCAAGGGGACGCATGGGCTGTCGGCGTTTGTGGTGGAGAAAGGCACGAAGGGTTTCCGACCTGGCAAGAAGGAGAACAAGCTGGGGCTGCGGGCCAGCGATACGAGCGAGCTGATCTTTGAAGACTGCGAGATTCCGGCGGAGAATTTGCTCGGCAAGGAGGGCGAGGGGTTTGTCGACGCGATGCGCGTGCTGGATGGGGGACGGATCTCGATTGCGGCGCTGTCGCTGGGGATTGCGCGCGGGGCGTTGGATGCGGCGCTGAAGTATGTGAAGGAGCGGCGGCAGTTTGGCAAGGCCATTGCGGAGTTCCAGGGGATTCAGTGGAAGCTGGCGGATATGGCAATGGAGCTGGATGCTGCGCGGTTGCTGACTCAACGCGCCGCGGTGCTGAAGGATGCTGGACGGACCGTGACGCGCGAGTCGGCGATGGCGAAGTTGTTTGCCAGCGAGGTTGCGGTGAAGATCTGCAATGAGGCCGTGCAGCTGTTTGGTGGATATGGGTTTATCAAGGACTATCCTGCGGAGAAGTTCTATCGCGATGTGAAGCTGTGCACGATTGGCGAAGGGACGAGCGAGATTCAGCGGATGGTGATTGCGCGCGAGATTCTGAAGGTAACGCCTTCGCGCGGGTAGTTGGGGGTAAAGATGGCAGATGTCGTGAAGATTGTGGAGTGCCCGCGCGATGCCTGGCAGGGGCTGAAGGGGCACGTCCCTGCGGAGACGAAGGCGGCATATTTGCGGCGGCTGGTGGAGGCTGGGTTTCGGCATATCGATGCTGTCAGCTTTGTCTCGCCTGCTGCGGTTCCGCAGATGGCGGATGCAGAAAGTGTCCTGACGATTCTGGGGCCGGTGGAGGGCGTGGAGATTCTTGGGGTCGTGGTGAATGCCAAAGGGGCCGAGCGCGCGATTGCTACGGAGGCGGTTCATACGCTGGGGTTTCCTTATTCGATCTCGCCTAGTTTTCTGGGGAGGAACCAGCGGCAGACGCCGCAGGAGGCGCTGCTCGAGTTGCAGGCGATCCATCGGCTGGCGGGGAAGGCGCGGTTGCGGCTGGTGGCGTATGTGTCGATGGCATTTGGGAATCCTTATGGCGACCCGTGGAGCCTGACGGAGGTGGTGCGAGCCTGCGAGACGCTGGAGTCGATAGGGATTGGGCATATTTCGCTGGCGGATACGGTGGGTGTGGCGACTTCGCTGCAGCTGATGGAAGTGGTGGGCGAGGTGGTGGCTGAGCATCCGGAGTTGGAGGTTGGGGTGCATCTGCATGCTCGCGGCGACCATGCGGCGGACCGAATCAAAGCGGCGTTTGCGGGTGGGTGCAGGCGGTTCGATGCGGCGATTGGTGGTCTCGGAGGGTGTCCGTTTGCGCAGGATGCGCTGGTGGGGAATATTCCTACGGAGACGCTGCTGGCTACGTTGCAGCAGCTGGGCGCGGCGGTGTCGCCGATTCACGGAATGCGAGAGTTGATGGATGAGAGTGCGGAGATTGCGCGCGAGTTTGCGCATGCTCAATAGGAGACGCTGTGAGCTTTGAGACGATTGTTGTCGAGGATACAGGGTGGGTGCGGACGATTCGGCTGAATCGGCCGGAGCGGCGGAATGCGATGAATCCTACGATGCAGACGGAGTTGATTGCAGCGATGGAGGAGGCGGGGACGAGTGTCTGTCGCGTGGTCGTGCTGGAGGGTGCGGGTGATGTGTTTTGTTCGGGTCTGGATTTGGCGGTGCTGAAGGAGGGCAAGGATAAGACGGCGCAAGAACATTGGGAAGACGCGGAGAAGATCTCGCGCGTGTTTCGAACGCTGTATGAGCTGCCCAAGGCTACGATCGCAAAGGTGCATGGGGCGGCGATTGCCGGAGGCACGGGGCTGGCTACGATCTGCGACTTTACGCTGGCGGTGCCGGCGGCGAAGTTTGGGTATTCGGAGGTGAAGATTGGGTTTGTGCCGGCGCTGGTGTCGGCTTATTTGGTGCTGCAGATTGGGGAGAAGCGGGCGCGGGACCTGCTGCTGACGGGAAGACAATTTAACGCGGTGGAGGGGTATCGGCTGGGGGTGGTGACGGAGGTGGTTGCGCCGGAGGAGCTTGGGGCTCGAGTGCAGACCTTGGCAGAGACGCTGGCGGCGAATAGTCCGGAGAGTGTGCGTGGGACGAAGAAGTTGCTGGCGGCGCAGAGTAAGGCTTGGCTGGATGCGGCGATTGCGTTGTCGCTGGAGGCGAATGCTCGGGCTCGGGAGACGGCGGATTTCAATGAGGGCGTGGCTTCGTTTCTGGAGAAGCGGAAGCCGGTTTGGGCGAAGTAGCGCGCTAGTGCTTGAAACGGACGGGAGCAGCG
>JBAVDD010000059.1:0-8574 GCA_049587035.1 Acidobacteriaceae bacterium
GCCTATCGCCGCGCTACCGTTTGGCATGGCTCACTGGACGTTGCATAACACCGATCGGGAACCTTGGTTTTTCCACCCCGATGACCGTCGTGTTCTCGGCATCCGATGCACGCATCAGTTGAGCCCCTGGCTGGCGACTATGGGCAAGCCACGTTCCTTCCGTTCCAGGGCAAGATAGATCTCGCCGCAGGAAGCCGCTCCGCTTCGTGGCGCCCGGTGGACGATGCGGCTGCTCGATACGATGCCTTACCACTTCGCGCAAATCACGATCGAACGCGCCGCCTCGATCGTCTCAACCAAAGATGCCAGCCAGCACGGGATGCGCAACCCCTCGCAATCCTATGCCAGCGCTGACGACTACGCACTCGCCGCACGCTTCAAGGACACCACCACCGATAGTTGGATCCTTGTCATCGCCGGCATCGGTCGCAATGGAACAGACGCTGCGGCGCTCTTTGTCACGAGCCCTCACTACATGGAGATGCTGCGCGAGAAGCTCGGTGACCCCTTCGGCGATCGCAGCCTCGAAGTTGTGCTCAAGGTGAACGTGATCGATGGCAAGACCGGCGCTCCACCATCCTCGCCGTTCACGCCTGGTAGTTGCGATGATATAAAGGTCTTCGCAATCATCTTGTGGCGCGCATCGTACTCCGGGCTCAGCGAATCTCGCTGCGACTCCTCCGCACAGCGCTCATGCCTGCAACAAGCGTTTATGTTGAACACACGCGCCGTGTCCTTCGATGCGGTTATGGAGTGACGAAACATGGCTGTCAGTCAATACTGGAGCAAGTTCTGGAGCCTTACGTTGGTGGTCGGCCTGGCGGCAGCCAGCATATCTGCGGCAGCTTACGCACAAATACCGCCGACACCGTTGCAGGTAAATCGCTCCGCTTCAGGTGATGCCCCGGATGACCCTGGCCCGTTTGCAACAGATCTCTCTCCGGAGCTCACCCACGCCAATGTACGCAAGGCGACGAAGCTGGTCGCGGACTGGCAGCTCGCGCACGCAGAGCCTGTCTTTAATCAGCGGTGGACGTTTGCTACCCTGTATGACGGACTGCTTGCGGCATCGAAAACCACGCATGATCTGCGCTATCACGACGCTGTTGTTGCGATGGCGAACCGCTTTGACTGGAAACTCCTCGACGATCGCTTTCCGCACGCCGATGACATGGCGCTGGGACAGACCTATCTGGATCTTTATCTCGAGAACCATGAGGCTGTGCGCGCTGCCGACACAAAAGCGATTCTCGACCGGCTCGTTGTGCGTCCTGACGATCCAAATAAGCTGCTGTGGTGGTGGTGTGATGCGCTCTTCATGGCCCCACCTGTACTTGCTCGCATGAGCGACGCAACTGGAAACATCAAGTACCTCGACTACATGGACAAGGAGTGGTGGGAGACTTCATCCAGTCTCTACAATCCTACCGAGCATCTCTACTTTCGTGATAGCCGTTATTTTACGCAGCGGCAGGCCAACGGGCAGAAGCTATTCTGGTCGCGCGGCAACGGGTGGGTGATGGGCTCGTTTGCCAAGGTGCTCTCCGTGATGCCGAAGAGCTATCCGGATCGCGCTCGTTACATTGCGCAGTATCGGCAGATGGCCGCGCGAATCAGTTCCATCCAGAGCAAGGATGGTCTGTGGCGCAGTGGCCTGCTCGACCCCGACGCATATGACCTGCCGGAGGTCTCGGGATCAGCGTTCTTCACCTACTCGATTGCGTGGGGCATCAATAACGACATCCTGGATCGCCGCACGTACGAACCTGTCGTGAAGCGCTCATGGGCTGGTATGTTGAAGCATATCTACGCCAACGGGCGTCTCGGTTCTATCCAGCCTATCGACGGCCAACCCGGCAAATTCAAGCCCTCGGCAAGCTACGTCTATGGCGTCGGAGGCTTCCTTCTGGCTGCATCTGAAATGGATAAACTTGCCCGCTGAACCGTGCTCGTACAAACCATTCTGGTTCTTTACTGTTGAGCCAGTAGGAAGATATGGCTGGCGTTTACGGTATATGCAGCTCTACTAGCGCTCAGGCAATAGGAGCACCAGCGGCACGATAGATTGCCTCGATGGCACGCATGTCCTTGCGCCCCTCCTCGCCAGGCGTTGCAGGTTCTGTGTTGTTTCGAATGCAGTTCGCAAAGTGATCAGCCTCCTCAGTAAACTGATACGGCTGCTTTCCCGGACTTACTTCGCTGATAGGTCCATAGATGGTGACACCATGGAACTTCAGCCCTTGATAATCAAATGCCGGTTCGACCAGAAGATTACCCTTTGTACCGTCGATGCTCAGATAGGCGCCGCCGTCCTCACCGTAGGAGCAGCCACTCGATGCAAGTGTGCCAGAGGGAAATTTCATCGAGAATTCGACGCTCTCCTCCACGCTGGCGAAGCGAGGACCGGGTATCTTGGTTGCCACCTGCGCGGAGTAGGAAACGGGCTCTTCGCCGGAGATCCACCTGATCGTGTTCAGCGGGTAAATGCCAAGATCAAGCAGCGAGCCGCCGCCAGCGAGCTTGCGATTCAGACGCCAGCCGTCTAATTTCGGACCGTAGAAGCCGCCCTGAAAGCCCTGTATCTCGCCAATGGCGCCGCTGCGAGCCAATTGACGGATTTGCTGCCACATCGGGTCGTAGTGAATGCGGTAGGCGATCATCAGTTTGACGTTGGCCAGTCGGCAGGCGTCGATCATCTGCTGACATTCGTCCGACGAGATAGCCATAGGCTTTTCGCAAAGCACATGCTTACCGGCCTTGGCGGCACGAATGGTGTACTCGGCATGCATGCTGTTGGGTAGGCCGATGTAGACCGCATCGATGTTCGGGTTGTGCGCGATCTTGTCAAAGTTCTCATAGTTGTAGACCGACTTGGACGAGATGCCATAGAGCTGTTCGTATCTCGGAGCTTTCTGCGCGGCGTGCCCTGTGACGAGCGCTGTCACCTTGCACTTGGTCGATTGCGCGCAGGCCTGCATGAAGATGTTCGAAATGTCGCCAAGGCCGACTGCGGCAAAGCGCACAGGCTGTTGCGCTTGCGCGCGTGAAGGTAAAGCGGTGGCAACAGCGGCAAGGAAGGAAAGCTTGGTGAAGTCGCGACGGTCGATGGGATTCACTTGTTCTCCAGGATGAAGTCCGGCTCAGCGGTGGAAGGCGGGAAGATAACCCTGCACGAGCGTATGCAGGCGATAGATGTGTGTTCGTGCCGTGATGTATAGCGTGCTTCCGTCGCCACCCCAGGCAAGATTGGCGGCAACTTCCGGAAGTATGATTTGGCCCAACACCTTCCCTTGGGGAGTAATGATACGGATGCCACCCGGCCCCGTGGTCCAGATGTCGCCCCGGCTGTCGATCTTCATGCCATCCGGCACGCCGGGGCCTTCCTTGCCCGTGAACTCGATAACATTGTGCGGCATCCCAACGCTTCCATCCGAATGCAGAGAATAGGCGATCACTCGCTCTGCCGGCCCTGAGTTATTGACATAGAGCGTTCGATTGTCGGGCGACAGCGCTATCCCATTAGGCAGCGTGAGGTCCTTAATGATCGGCGTCAGCTTCCCGTCTTTGTAGTGAAAGACGCCGTCGAAGGATAGCTGCTTAGCCGGATCATGATCGCCGCCTTTAAGCCCATACGGCGGGTCGGTGAAGAAGAAAGAGCCATCAGGCAGAAAGACGAGATCGTTGGGGCTGTTAAGGCGTCTACCCTCGTAACTGTCAAAGAAAGGTATCGGCTTCATGGCGCCGGATTCTCCGATCAACCGCACCACGGCGCGACCATACTGCTCGCACATCGCCACCGAACCGTCCTTGCTCGTCGCCATTGCATTAGGACCTGTCTTCTGGCCATGCGGCCGGGCATAGGGCCCTTGCGAGAAATCGGTCAGGACAGTGTCCTTGCCATCCGGCGTTATGGCGTGAACCTTGCCGCCCTCTTCGTCCGAAAACCATAACCGCCCTCCGCGCCACATTGGCCCCTCGGTGAAGACATACCCGCCGGAGACAACCTCAGGCTCTGTACCGGGGGCGATGAGTCGATCGAGGGAAGGTGCCAGACGCAGCACTTTCATCGTAGGTCTCGCTGTCTGCGTTTGAGACATGGCGGGACAGCAGAGCGCGACAGATATAGCAGTAACAGCAAGACCGGCTAACAATTTCACAAGGCTCCTTTTACGCGCCTTTGTTTGTAACTAGGCTACGTAGTTTTCAAGTACTCCGATTCCATCGATACTGATCTGAATGCGATCGCCCGCGGCTAGCGTGAAGTCATCCTCGGGCACGATGCCGGTGCCGGTCATGAGGAACACGCCTTGAGGGAAACTGTTGTCGCGAAAGAGATATGCGGCTAGCTCCTTTGGTTCTCGTTTGAGTTCCGCAAGCGTGGTGCCCGCAGCGAAGATGGTCTTGTCCTGTCGCACGATCTCCAGGTGGATAGCCGTGGACCTATCGATCGGCTCATTGGAAAGCAGAATGCAAGGTCCAAGAGCACAACTGCCGTCATAGACCTTTGCCTGGGGCAGATAGAGAGGGTTTTCTCCTTCGATATCGCGCGAACTCATGTCGGTACCGATGGTGTAGCCGGCAACGCTACCGTTGGGGTCGATGAAAAGAGTGAGCTCCGGCTCAGGCACCGACCACTTCGCATCCGATCGAATCCGCACAGCGCCTCTGGGACCGACAACGCGGCGTCCGGTCGCTTTGAAGAAGAGCTCCGGACGATCTGCAGCATAGACGCGATCGTAAAAATCACCGCCGCCTGCGTTCTTGCTCTCTTCAATCCTTGCGCTCCGGCTGCGATAGTACGTTACACCCGCAGCCCAAACCTCCTGACTCAAGACCGGCGCAAGAATCGTTGCCGAATCGAAGTTGATCCTAGGCGTGCCTTTGGTGGCTTCGCTGGCGCGCGCGTGCAGATTAACGCTTGAGAGCAGTTCGTCCCAATGCTCGGCGGCGACAGTATAGAAGTGGCCCTGCTCTTCAACGTAGGCTCCGTGCGATGTGCGATAGAGTTTCATCGTCTACCTTTCAATGGCTGTTCTTGTGGATCAGATGGCGGACCTGTATCGGAAGCGCCGCAAGCAAGCTGCGCGATGATGGCATCGGCATCGTAGACGCAGCCTCCCCAGACGCCTCCACTAGCATGAACCAGTGCTGCCCACAGGCGCGTATCATCCGGCAGCGCCGGGTGAGGTGCGAGATCTTCGCGCGTCAGCCGCGCGGCAAGGCGGCGACTTCCCTCTTCCGGTGAGAATCGCTCTTCACCTTCGCCGATGAAGTTGACGCTGCCCCATAACTCATTTCGATCGACGACGATCTCGATCAGGTCTCCCTCGCGCACCCGGCCAATCGGACCGCCGGCCAGCGCCTCCGGCGAGATGTGTCCGACACATGCCCCCGTGGAGACGCCGCTGAAACGGGCATCCGTCAGTACAGCAATATGCTTGCAAAACGGAAGGCTCTTCAGCGCCGAGGTGATCTGATAAATCTCCTGCATGCCCGCGCCCGCGGGTCCGCTACAGATCAAGACGATCACATCGCCGTGCGCCACTTTGCCCTGTTTGATCGCTTCGATGGCCGCCGCCTCGGTAACGAACACCCGCGCTGGTCCTGTGTGGCGATAGGTGTTGCTCTCGTCGATCAGCGAGGGATCGATGGATGTGCTTTTGATCACGCTACCCTCGGGAGTGAGGTTGCCAACGGGGAAACAGACCGTTGGCGTAAGCCCCCGCCGCCGCGCGCGATCCGGCGACAAAATGATATCGTCTGCATCGACCTCGTCTAACTCCCGTAGCCGTTGCTGCAACGCCGTGCGCCGTTCGCTCTGCGCCCACCAGTCAAGGTTCTCGTCCAGCGTCTCGCCCGTTACCGTGCGCACGCTGCAATCGATCAGGCCCATCCTCCGCAGGTGCAGCATCACCTCAGGCACTCCACCTGCGAGGAATACCTGCACCGTCGCATAGTTGTTCGGTCCATTAGGCAGAGCATCCACCAGTCTCAGAACCGCGCGATTCACAGCCGTCCAGTCCGCCGCAGAGGGACGGCGTAGGCCGACGGCGTGAGCGATGGCAGGAATGTGCAGCAGTAGATTGGTCGACCCTCCGAAGGCTGCGTGAACCACCATCGCATTGCGGATGGAAGCGTCGGTCAGCACCTCCGTAGTGGCCACCCCAAGCTGAGCCATGCGCAGCATCGCCCGCGCAGAGCGCGTCGCCGCATCGAGCCAGATCGGTTGTCCGGATGGCGCCAGTGCAGCGTGCGGCAGACTAAGTCCCAACGCCTCAGCAACCACCTGCGATGTGGCCGCGGTGCCCATGAACTGGCAACCTCCGCCTGGACTAGCGCACGCGCGACAACCCACTTCCGCGGCGTATTCGAGAGTGATCTCCGCCTGAGAGAAACGTGCGCCGATGCTCTGCACCCTCCCGGCATCTTCGCCGCTCTCGGGAAGCAGCGTCACGCCTCCCGGCACAAGGATGCTCGGCAGCTTTGCGGAAGAGGCCAGCGCCATCATCATCGCCGGTAGACCCTTGTCGCATGTCGCGATGCCAATCACGCCTCTTCGCATCGGCAGCGATCGCATCAGTCTGCGCAGAACGATTGCTGCATCATTGCGGTAAGCCAGCGAATCGAGCATACCCTCCGTACCCTGCGTTCGCCCGTCGCACGGATCGGTGCATGCTCCCGCAAACGGAATCGCGTGAAGATTGCGAAGCTCGCTCGCCGCCTCCGCGACGAGCAATCCCACCTCCCAGTGACCAGTGTGAAAGCCAAGTGCGATGGGAGTTCCATCCTGTGCTCGAACTCCTCCATGCGTGCTCAGAATGAGAAACTCAGGATCCAGCAGCCGCCCAGGCTCCCAACCCATGCCAGCATTCTGACTCAATCCAAAGAGATTCCCCGAAGGCTGCGTGAGCAGCATCTGCGGTGTGATCGGAAGCATTCCCTCCGGACCTGGGGCATGCGTCTTTGCCTCTCGGAAGAGCGAAGCATCGCTCTCCAGAACTTCGACCGCCGATATGTCGTTTGAAAAAGAGTTTGTCATGCCTGCTTCCAAATCTCCGTTGTGAGCGGTTTGTCTGCTTGCCTAACATCGGACAACGACCACATCAGGAGCGCGGAGACAACCAGCGAGATCGACATCAATAAATAGCCCGCACGTTCATCTCCCGTCACGGCCTGCAGCAATCCAACCAGATAGCTTCCAAAGAAGCCACCGAGCGCGCCACAACTATTGATCAGAGCCAGAACCTCAGCCGTAACATTGCCCGAGACGCGCTCCGGCACGATCGCAAAAAACGGCCCGTACGGCGCATACATGCAGCCGCCCGCGATCACAAGGCAGAGAAATGCAAGCGGAAAGCTCCTCTGAGCAAAGTGGTACGAGCCGAACAGAGCGGCACCAGCCGTCAGAAGAAATGGCCACACCAACGATTTGCGCCGATGCACTCCTTTGTCGGAGATATACGCAACGAGCAGCATCAACAAGATAGCTGCAAGGTACGGAATCGCCGTCAGCAAACCCGTTCTGCTCATCGAAACGGCGGCACCCCGCATCACGATGGTCGGCAGCCAGAGCACGAATCCATACACGCCAAGGCTCCAGCAGAAGTACTGCGCGGAAAGCAACAGCACATCCCCGCGAAGCAGCGCCTCACGCACCTTTCCAACGGCCGCAACCTCACGCTGCTCTTGTCTAAGTCGAAGCTCAAGGAGGTCGGCCGCCTCTGGCGCAAGCCACTTCGCCTCTCTCGGTTTATCCCGCACGAACAGCACCCAGACTGCAGCCCACACTATAGATGGCAAACCCTCGAGAATAAAGGTTCTCTGCCATCCAAACTGCTGGATTAGAAAGCCCGTAATCGCCGACATCCAAAGTACGGTGACAGGATTTCCCAGCATAAGAATTGCATTGGCGCGCGACCGCTCGCCGCGTGTAAACCAGCGAGTCAGCAGATGCAGTATCACCGGAAAGACTAGGCTCTCGGCAACACCAAGCAGCAGACGGTCAACGGCCAGCAGCCAGAAGCGATGAATTACCCCGGTGAGCGCCGCGCACACCCCCCACCCCACCAGCGCGACAAAAACGGTCTTGCGCACACTATAACGCTTCGCCAAAGCCGCGCCCGGGATCTGAAACGCAAAGTATCCGAGAAAGAACAATCCGGCAAGAAGCGCAGAGTCTTTACCGCTGATCTGCAACGTGCTTGCAAGACCCGCCGCCGCACCGAACCCGTAATTCGCTCTGTCCAGATAGGCAAGGCTGTAGGTGATGAACACAGCAGGAAGAAGATACAACCATCTTTTTCGCAGGCTCGTCTCCGCGCTCGAAGCTACGCCTGCGGCGCTCAGATGGAAGTCGTTTTTTATCCTTCGGAGTTTTGCGCCCAACCGAGATTCTCTCCCTAGTTCGGATTACAGCTGTTTTAATTTCTGGAGTTCTGATTGAACGTCTATAGGATACGCTGCGGGCGGCTAACTACCCAATCGATGATCGAAGCAGCAGGAGTCTTGGACAGATGAGGCACCTCTGTCAAAATATGAACCCGGAGCATTCACTACTCACTGGTACGTCCAATG
>JBAVDD010000060.1:0-3411 GCA_049587035.1 Acidobacteriaceae bacterium
GAATGGACCTTTCGCAGATGCTGTCGCGGCTGCCGACCGAGACGCTGGCGGGGCTGAAGGTGGGCGACGCGGTGTTGATCGTCGCGACCTCGCCGACGTCGGATGCGGAAAAGCCGATGGCGGTGACGCTGCTGACCGGCGTGGATCCGATTCTGCGGGCGTCGCCGAATGCGGAGTCGATGACGTTGTCGCCGTGGAGCCTGAGTGGAGGCGACGCGGGCGCAGCTAGCGGAGATGGAGGCGGAGCCGCCGGACAAGGTGGCCCGCAACACGCAGCGAGCCCGCAGTAAAGGTTGACGCCGAGGCTGCGAAACGCAGCGCTGGCCTGAGTTGGAGAGCCGAGGGCGGACAAGGTGTCCCGTCCTACGCATTGGAAGATCCGGATCTTGCGCTTGCAGGTTGAGCGATGTGAGATGCGGACTGTTGCAGAGTTCAGGAGTGAGAATGTTGGTTGCGGGTTTGGGTAAGAGGAAGATGTCTCGGTGGTTGGGAGCAGGGTTGGCGGGGCTGGTATTGGCCGGGCTGGCGCTCGCGCCGGGGATGGTGGAGGCGCAGGCAGCCGCGAGTTCTGCAGGAGCGACGGCGGGATCGAAGGTGCGGGTGCATGGTGTGGTTACGGACCCGGATGGTGCACTGATTCCGGGGGCGACGGTTACGCTTACGCCGGTGCATGGACCGGCGGTGACGGCGACGTCGGGGTCGGATGGAGCGTACAGCGCGGTGGTGACGCCGGGGACGTACGGATTGAAGGTGACGATGCCGGGGTTTGCTTCGTACTCCGCGCCGGACGTGAAAATTTTGGCGAGCACGACGATTGATGCGAAGCTGCAGATAGGGGTGCAGTCACAGGTGGTGACGGTGCAAGCGAACTCGACGCAACTGAGCGTGAGCCCGGACTCGAACCAGAGCGCGATTGTGCTGACGGGGAAGGCGCTGGATGCGCTGTCGGATGATCCGGATGAGCTGTCGGATGAGTTGACGGCGCTGGCGGGGCCGTCGGCGGGGCCGAATGGCGGACAGATTTATGTAGATGGATTCACAGGCGGACAGTTGCCACCGAAGTCTTCTATTCGCGAGATTCGGATTAATCAGAATCCGTTTTCGGCGGAGTTTGACCGGCTGGGTTATGGGCGGGTGGAGGTCTTTACCAAGCCTGGCACCGATAAGCTGCACGGGAACTTTCAGATCAATGGGAACGCGTCGCAGTTCAACTCGGGCGATCCGCTGGCGCAGGGATATCAGCCGCCATATCACACGATCTTCTCGTTTGGAAATCTGACGGGGCCGTTGAGCAAGATTGCGTCGTACAACATTGGTGGATCGTTCCGGCAGATTCAGAGCGACGAGTTTACCAATGCACAGATTGCAGCGGCGGCAGGTTCGACGACGGTTTGCGCGCCGGGCGATGCGACGTGCGTGCAGACTCCCTACAAGGTCTCAACGTATTATCCGCAGATACGTGCAGACATCAGCCCTCGCGTCGATCTGTCGCTGGGAAACAAGAACGTACTCACGGTGCGCTATCACTATGTGAATCGATCGGCGAAGAGCGGCGGGATTGGGAACCTCACGCTGCCTGAGGCGGGATACAACACGAGCTCTCTGAGCAACATTCTGCAGGTGAGCGATACGGAGACGTTCAACGCGCACTTCATCAGCGAGACGCGGTTTGAGTATGAGCGCGAGCATGAATCTACGACGGCGCTGAGCAGTGCGCCGTCGGTGAGTGTGCAGGGGCTGTTTGCGTCCGGTGGGTATGGGGGGCAGAACCTTTCGGACCACTCAGACCACATCGAGTTTCAGAGTTATAACTCGTTGCAGTTGAAGAAGAACTTTATCCGGTTTGGCGGACGCCTGCGGGCAGACCGCGAGGCCGAGAATACGGGGAGCAACACGAATGGTTCGTTTGTGTACTCGGACTTCGCAAGCTACCTTGCCGGGACGCCGAGCCAGTTTACGTTCACGACGGTAAACAACCACAAGATCGGGGACACGGACGCGGATCTGGGGATGTATGCGGAGACCGACTGGAAGGCGCGGAAGAACGTGACGATCAGCTATGGGTTCCGCTACGAGACGCAGAACCATCTGCCCGATCACCACGATATAGCGCCGCGGGTTGCGTTCAGCTATGGGCTGTTCAGCGGCAAGGGAGCTCCGAAGACGGTGGTGCGCGGGGGCTTTGGCATGTTCTACACGCGGTTTGGCCAAGGCAATGTTCTGACGCTGGAGCAGGAGAATGGGGTGAATGAAACGGTGTACACGGTGGCCAATCCGTCGGCGAGCTGCAACCCAGGTGCAACGAACCTGGTAAGCGCTTGCGGCGCTACGGCGACGGCGCAGACGGTGTACACGGCTGCGAGTAATCTGCGCTCGCCGTACATTGTGGAGTTTGCGATTGGCGCGGATCAGCAGGTGGGAAAGGATGGGACGATCTCGATTAACTATCTGCACACGCAGGGGGTGCACGATTTGGTAACGCAGAACATCGGGTACAACTTTGCGGATCCGAGCGCGAGCACCGCGCACTACCAGTACTTTACGGAGGGCGCGTTCCATGAGAACCAGTTGATTGTGCATGCACACGTGCAGACGGCGAAGGGGATCTCGTTGTTCGGGTACTATGCGCTGAACTCGGCATATGGAGATACGTCGGGAGAAGGTGCGGACATCTCGACGCCGGGCAATATTCATGCAGACTACGGGCGTACCTCGTACGACGTAAGGAACAGGCTGTTCCTGGCAGGTTCGATCACGCTACCGAAGTTCTTTCAGGTAAGCCCGTTCATGATTGCGCAGAGCGGCAATCCTTATAACGTGATCACGGGAAGCGACAATAACGGCGACACGTTCTTCAATGACCGCCCCGACCTGGTGACGGGCGTGGCGGCCAACGGAAGCACTATCAAGACGATTGCGGGCTGCGGAACGTTTGCGCAGCCGGGCGTGGTTCCGGGGGCGAGCGTGGCGCCGATCAACGACTGCACGGGACCAACGAAGTTTACGCTCAACTTCCGGCTGACGAAGACGTTCGGCTTTGGTGCGAAGATTGCGCGTGGGGGCAACAGCGGCGGTGGCGATGACCATGGGCATGGGGGCCATGGCCACCACGGCTTTGGGTCTGCGAATACTGGACGACGCTATAACCTTGCCTTCGGGTTGCAGGTGCAGAATCTGTTCAACAATGAGGACCTGGCTACACCACAGGGGATTCTGTCGGCGTCGGATTTTGGGCAGTCGACCCAGATTGCGGGTGGACCGTTTACGACGAGCAGTGCGTTGCGGCGCATTACGCTGCAGACATCATTTTACTTCTGAGTTGGAAGAGTGGATGAACAAAGAGGCGCAGCCGTTTGGCTGCGCCTCTTTGCTTTGAGGGAGTGTGGGTGTTAGTGCAGGCCGAGGATGGAG
>JBAVDD010000061.1:0-4897 GCA_049587035.1 Acidobacteriaceae bacterium
GCTTTGGTCTTTGCAGCTTTAGCCATAGCAAGAAAATACTTTAAGACACCTGCACAGGACATGAAAGAGGCTGAGAATGCTGATTCAAGTCTTCCGTCTGTGATTTTGGCTAACGCCGTCATGATAGCTGTCGGGCTTGTGCTTGCCTTCGGTCTTCACACAATTCTGGTATACGTCAATCGCTACTTCGCTATGAGAGACGGAGCTGCATTGATGGTTCTGTATCCGTCGGCGGCGATCTGGTGGTTTCTCCCTGGTTTTGCCGCTGTGTGTTTGGCGTGGGAGATCACCTTTAAAGCATGGTGCCTTTTGAATCGCAGGCAGGCCGAGGCGTATCGAGCCTTTTCCAACGTAAAATCTGGCTTTGATTCGACCAAGGTTCTGCGAATCATGGCGATCGTCATCGTGCTCCCAATCGGCGTTGCGACAGTTCTGGCTCTTCCTATGCACTGTTCGCTTACGGATCAGGCAATTCAAGTTGGACACTATGCAAAGCTGCATGAAGCTGTACTTCCCTATCGCGATGCAACAGAGTTGATTCAGTTCGATGGATACACACTTCGGGATGGATCGTTCGAGCGGCGCGCAGGTCTTCTCGTCCGGTTCAGACAGGGGCAGGTTTGGAACTCAGCGGACTGCGATGATCCGAAAGAAACCGTCGATTCTGCGCTCATCCAGATAGTGGTCAGTGCGACTGGATTGCCTATTCAGCATGTTGAGATTGAGCCAAAATAGTCGAGCCGCTCGACACAATCGGAGGGCTTGGCTTTGACGGTTTACCTGATGCTGTAGAGGCAGGGCCAGCAGAGCTGCAGGTCTCTCCACTGCGCAGGACGATAGTACAGTCCTGCTCCGGTCGAGATGACAACTCTATACCTGCCCGGGACGGCTCTAGCTCTAGTGGAGTGAGGAGCTCTCGGCCTGGGTTAGGGAGATGTGGTTTAGTAGCTTGAGTTCGGTGATCAGGTTTTGGTTTAGGGCGGCTGCGCGGTGTTGGCCGGCTTGGTTATAGAAGCCGTAGTGGGGGTCGGTGATGGTCCAGAGGATTACTTTGCTGTTGGGTGCGGTTAGGGTTATGGAGATGCCGTTGGCGGGGTCGTGGTGGTAGTGGAAGACTATGTCGGCGGATGCGGGGGTGTCGGCTAGATGGTAGTAGGCCCAAGTGTTCAGGGCGGCGCGGAAGCCTTTGTAGTAGCGGTCGTTGGGGCTGGCGTCGGTGTCTACAAAGATGGTTTTGGCGTCGAGGACCTGGGGCGGGACGGGGGCTGTGAACTTCATCAGGGTCTCGAAGGAGGGGCGAAGGGTGCGCGGGCCCTGGAGCGTGGAGGAGCTGGGGGGTGGGACGTTGACTAGCTTGCTGATCTGGTAGGTGAGCCACTCGATGGAGCGGGCGAAGGCTACTTCGCCTTTGGGGACGTCGGCGCCGCGGCCGGCCATTACGGTGATGGTGTCGATGGGGGCGGGGTTGGCGGGGTCGGTGCGTGGGTCCAGGATGGTGAGCTCGAACATCGGGCGGTACTGCTGAGGGATGATGTTGCCGAAGGGAGCGGGCCGGAGCTCGGGCATGCGTTCGGCGCCGCGGATCTGGAAGATGAGGTCGGCGTGGGCGGGTGAGTCGACCAGGTGGAAGTAGCCCCATTGCTGGAGGGCGGCGTAGAGCTCGTCGTAGGAGGCGTTGGGGCCGCCGGTGATTTGGCCGTTGAAGTAGTTGTTGCCGCCGGCGTTGGAGAGGAAGATGGTTTTGGCGGCGGTGACACGGGAGATGACGTCCTGGGCTGGGGGTTGGGGGGTTGGGGGTGAGGCTTTGTGCGCGCAGCCGGTTACGCAGAATAGGGCGCAGGCCAGGAGGGCGGCTGGGAGGGTGGTCAGACCGGAGACCAGAACGCGGGGCGGGGTGATTGTGGTGAGCGGCAGGCAGGTCGGGGAGAGCTGCTTGCGAGGCCTAGTAGCAGAAAGAAAGCTCATCAGAATCACCTCCGGGGCAAAAGCGGTGCGGCGATTTAACTTAATCAACCATACATGATGTAGAGCGCGGGGTTGGCCTATCAGGCGCTTGAGGTGGAGACGCGCCGGGAGTTTTGAGTTGAGGATAGGGATGCCAGAGCGGCGGGTTGTCCGCTAGAATCCTTGAACATGAGGAACTCGTTCCTGTTGGGGTGGATCTTTCGGTACTTTCGGCGGCGCGGCCGGGAGCGCGATTTACAGGCGGCGGCTGGTTGGCCTGCGGTTACTGCAAAGTTGCTTGCGGGCAGGATTGTGCCTCGCGATGAACTTGCAGAGGGTACGCTGGCGCAGACGTTGCAGATTGAGTATCAGTACTACTTTGCGTTGAAGGATGACTTCTTTGGCGGGTATCTGCGGAGCGTTCCTTGTTCGGACTCGGAGGGTAGCCGATGGATGCGGGATGCGGGCGAAGGGACGCCGGTTACGGTACGGTATGACCCGGAGGACCCGGATAAGTCGCATGCGCTGCAGCAGGACAATGCGGGGGCTTTGCCGTTTGTGGTTTGGGAGATGTAGTGGGGTGCGGGAATTTCCTCAGGGGTTAAAGCCCCTTTCAACATGAGGCTTTTACGGCACGGCTGAAGGCGTGCCCTAAGAATGCCGATCACTCGCTAGAGGTTTGCGGCGCGGATGGCTGCTGGGAGTTTTTCGTAGATGTTGCCGAAGCCTCCGTTGGAGAGGATGGCTACTACATCGTTGGGGGCGAGGCGGGGGGTGATGTTGGCTACGATGGCGTCAGCGTCGGCGCAGAGGATGGCGGGGATGTTGCGGGTGGTCAGGGCAGAGAGGACGTGGTCGGGGTCGAGGCGCTCGAGGGCTGGGATGGCTTCGCTTTTGAAGACTGCGGCTAGAACGACTTCGTCGGCGAGGGCTAGCGAGTCTACTAGTTCGCGTTCGAAGATATTGCGGCGGAGGGTGTTGGAGCGGGGTTCGAGGACTGCCCAGAGACGGCGGCCGGGAAATGCGGCGCGGAGGGCGCGGAGGGTTTCGCGGATGGCCGTGGGGTGGTGCGCGAAGTCGTCGATGATGGTGATGTTGTTGACTTCGGCGCGGACTTCGAGACGGCGCTTTACGGATTGGAAGGTTGCGAGGGCTTCGGTTATGGCTTCGGTGGGGATTCCCTGCCCTGCGGCTAGTGCCGCGGCTGCGGTGGCGTTGAGGGCGTTGTGTTCGCCGGCCATGGGTAGGGTTAAGCGGGCAAACTCTTCGCCTCCGCGGTGGAGGGTCCAGGTGGTGGTGGAGCCTTTTTGCTGGAGGTTGGTGGCTTGCCAGTAGGACTCAGGGAGTAGGCCGTAGCGCTCTACGTTGCAGAAGGCTTTGGCGCAGCACTCGGTTACGTTGGGGTTGGCGTCGTAGGCGATGAGGCGGCCTCGGCGCGGGATGAGGTTGACCATGCGCTTGAAGGCGGTTTTGACGGCTTCGAGGTCGGCGTAGATATCGGCGTGGTCGAACTCTACGTGGGTGAGGATGGCGGCGTCGGGAAAGTAGTGGAGGAACTTGGGGCCTTTGTCGAAGAAGGCGGTGTCGTACTCGTCGCCTTCGAGGATGAAGGTGCTGGAGGAGGGGTTGACGCGGAAGCTGGCGCCGAAGTTTTCGGCTACGCCGCCGATGAGGAAGGAGGGGGTGTGCTGCGGGTTGGTGTGGCCGGCTACTTCGTAAATCCAGGCGAGCATGCTGGTGGTGGTGGTTTTGCCGTGGGTACCGCAGACCACGAGGCGCTCGCGGTTGGTTAGGAACTCGTCGTGGATTAGTGCGGCCATGGAGGTCATGGGGATGCGTTTGTCGAGGACGAATTCCAGCTCGGGGTTGCCGCGGGAGATGGCGTTGCCTACTACTACCAGGTCGGGCGCGGGGGTGAGGTTGGCGGCACTGTAGGGTTCGAGGATGGGGATGCCCATGGCGCGGAGTTGGTCGGACATGGGGGGGTAGGCAGCGGTGTCGGAGCCGGTGACTCGGTGGCCCTGGGCGCGGAGCATGCCGGCTAGGGAGGCCATGGCTGTGCCACAGATGCCGATCAGATGGATGTGTTTGGGCTGGTTCATTTCAGGGGGTTGTCGGTTCAATTAGTTTTATGGGCTGATATTAGATGATTTATTGGCTGGCCGGAGTGATTAGTCTTGCTCAAGAAGGGTTGCCGAGACTAGCGAACAGCAGGTCCTTCGCTTTGCTCAGGATGACAATTCCTAAAAGGGTTTTGGATTCACTCGGTTAGTTCGGAATCGTTCATTGTTATCCATGTACCTAGTGGTATGGAACGGTTTTGCTGGTCTAGGTGGCCGGACTGGAGGCCTATGGCGATGGGGCCGGTGAAGTCTTGCAGGGCGTGGAGGCAGGCGGATTCCAGCAGGGGGAGTTCGTGGGGTTTGATGTTGGCCGTGGGGTCTCCGAAGACTATGCCGCGGACTTGTTGGAGCTGGCCGGCCTGGCGGAGGTGGTTTAGCATGCGGTCCCATTGGTAGGGTTTGGTGTTGATGTCTTCCAGGAAGAGGATGGTGGGTTCGGTTAGGTTCAGGGCGTAGGGGGTGCCGAGGGATTCGGTGAGGATGGAGAGGCAGCCGCCTAGTAGACGACCTTCAGCTTGGCCGGGCTTTAGGGTGCGGATGCCGTCGGTGGCTTTGACTTGCCATGGGGTGTCGGCGTGGAGCGCGGAGCGCCATGTGGGGTGGTGGACGCCGTTGGGGTTGGACCAGTCGGCGGCGGCCATGGGGGCGTAGAAGGTGGGGACGTGGTTGAGGTTCCAGAGGTAGATGTGGAGCGAGGTGTGGTCGCTGTAGCCGGCAAAGACTTTGGGGTTGGCGCGGATGAGGGGCGCGTCGAGTAGCGGCAGAAGCTCGGCGGAGCCCCAACCGCCGCGCGTGCAGAGGATGGCGTCGATGGTGGGGTCGGCGAAGGC
>JBAVDD010000062.1:0-2311 GCA_049587035.1 Acidobacteriaceae bacterium
CCTCCCAGCGCGGCCAGCAGGTCTTCGACCTCATCCAGTCCCACCTCGAGCACGCCGGCAAACCCGTCATCGCGGCCATCAACGGTGTCGCGCTAGGCGGCGGCTGCGAGCTGGCCCTCGCCTGCACCCTTCGCATCGCCAGCGAAAAGGCCCGTCTGGGCTTCCCCGAGGTCAAACTAGGCCTCATCCCCGGCTACGGCGGAACCCAGCGCCTCACCCGCCTCATCGGCCGCAGCGCCGCCCTCCGCCTCATGCTCTCCGCCCAGATCATCGACGCACCCGAAGCCCTCCGCCTCGGCCTGGTCGACGAAGTCACCTACACCGACGATCTCCTCCCCCGCGCCCTCAACCTCGCCGTTTCCATCGCCTCCATGGCTCCCCTGGCCATCGCCGGAGTCCTCGAAGCCGTAGCCCGAGGCGAAGACCAACCCCTCCCCGAAGCCCTCACCACCGAAGCCCACATCTTCGGCCGCCTCTGCGCCACCGCCGACATGCACGAAGGCGTCACCGCCTTCCTGGCCAAACGCCCCGCCGTCTGGCAACGCCGCTAAGGCTGCAGGTCTCCCGCCGTCCCCGAACTCCCCGTCGCCGATCCATGGAACAGCCCATGATGCGTCTCACCGCTATGCGTCGTAAATCGCCGGAACAAGAACTCCTGCATCAGGTGCCCAAACGCCACTCCCGCGACACTTAGCCCGGCACTCTCAAACGTCAGCCCCGCGCCGTGGCGATCGCTCGGCGCATAGTAAAAATTCGAGATCGCCCCCGCCGTAATCCCCCCCAGGATCGTCGCCCAGTTGATCCCCTCGCGCCCGTTATCCTTCCTGCAAATCACCGCCGACTCCAGCGCATACTTCACCCGCGCCCCCGTCGTCCCCGTCCCCTTGTAGAAGTACCGCGGATCCTCCCGAAACAGTGAAGGATACACCGACCCCCGCAGCAGATCACTGGTCGTCGTCGTCGCCAGCAACGCTCCCATCCGTTTCCCATACGCCGCCGGCCCCGTCCCAAACCCCGGAAACGTATTCGTCTCCTGCTCATACCCCGCAACCGCCGCTGCAAACACAAAGTGCGTCGGGTCCAGCACTTCATGCAGACCCAGGCTGAACTTCTGCTTCACAGCCAGCGGCGCCGGATTCTTCTCGTACGTCACAAAGTAGTTCGGCACAATCCCCAGCACCCGCTGCTTCTCTTCCACCTTCACCTCTTTCTGCGCAATCTGTTGTTCCGTCTCCGGAGTCACCGTCACCACCGTACTGGAGGTCGCCCCTCCCAGCCGAATCGCCGGCGCATCGAACACCGCTCCCGGCTGCAGCACCCCGCTGATCGCCCCGCTCGCCAGCCCCTTGGCCGTCGCCGTCATCTCAAACGCCCCCGCCGCCACGCCCGAAAACTGAAACCGCCCTCCGCTGTCGCTCACGGTCGTGCGTTCTTCACTCACTGTGCTGCTCTTCAGCACCACCCGCGCTCCCGGAACGAAATCTCCATCGCGATCCACCACACTGCCAAAGATCACCCCAGCACCCTGCCCAGCAACCACCGTCCCCGCCCCAGCGCCCCCGCCAGTCTGCGCCCTCGCAGCCAACCCCAACCAACAAGCCAACACCCCGCAGCAAACCCACCCCATGCACCTCACCGCTCCCATCCTCAAGGCTGCGCCGCCCCATGCACCTTCACCCCCTTGCTGATCTTCCTCAGCACAAACTCCTGCAACAGATTCCCTGCCGCATCCCCTGCCACCGCCAGCAATCCATTCACAATCGTCAACTCCGCACCATTCCGGTTAGACGCCGGGTAATACAAATTCGAGATCGCCCCCGACCCAAAGTCCCCCAGCACGCCCGCATACGCCGGCTGCCATTTGCCGTTATCCCCCCGCGCAACCACCGCGGTCGACATCGCATACAGCGCCCGATGCCACTTCGTCCCCGTGCCCTTATAAAAATAACGAGGGTCCTGGTGAAACAGCACCGGCAGCACCGCTCCACCCAGCATCGCGCCAATCGACGCATCGGCCAACCCCGCGCCATAGCGTTTGCCATAGCCCGCCCATCCCTGCCCATAGCCGCTGAACTCATTGGTAGCCTGCTCAATCCCCGCAAACCCACCCACGATCACAAACGTAGCCGGGTCCACAATCGAGCGCGTCGCCATCTTGAACTTCATCTTTGGAGTCAGCGGCGCCGCATTCCAGTCATAGGTCACATAAAAGTTCGGCACCAACCCCACCAGCCGCTGCTTCTCCTCCTGCTTCACCTGTTTCTCCGCGACCTCCTGCTGCGTCAGGCCAGACACCTCCACCTCCTCGCTC
>JBAVDD010000063.1:0-8148 GCA_049587035.1 Acidobacteriaceae bacterium
CGCCTCTCCGACTCGCAGCGCACCAGCTTGCGCCGCTCTCAGATCGGCTTCGTCTTCCAGCGCTTCAACCTCCTGCCCACCATCTCCGCCCAGGTCAACATCGAGCTGGCGCACGAGATCGCCGCCACCGGCAAGCCCTTCGATCACCAGTTCCTCGACCACCTCTCCGGCCTGCTCCAGATCCAGGGCCGCCTCGACCATCGCCCCAACGAGCTCTCCGGCGGCGAGCAGCAGCGCATCGCCATCGCCCGCGCCCTCATCACCCGCCCCGCCATCCTCCTAGCCGACGAGCCCACCGGCAACCTCGACACCCACAACTCCGAGACCGTCCTCTCCATGCTCCACGCCTCCAGCCGCGAGCTCAACCAGACCGTCCTCATGATCACCCACAACCCCGAAGCCGCCCAGATCGCCGACCGCGTCCTGCACATGCGCGACGGCGAGATCCTGAAGATCGAAGAAGGCAGCCGCCGTATCACCCGCATCCCGTAACGCAGCGTTTCCCCATGCACAAGCGGCTCTCCCTAACCTTCGCTTTCCTCGCCCTCGCGACCCTGGCCAGCGCCCAGCCCGCGCAGCGCCCATCTCAACACCCGGCTTCGCCCACCCCAACGCAGCAACTCCAGCCATCCGGCGAGCCTCTCGACATCAACACCGCCACCCCGGCGCAACTGAACGCTCTCCCCGGATTCGGCCCCGTCTACACCCAGCGCGTGATCGCCGGCCGCCCCTACCACTCAAAGAATCAGTTGTTTACCCGAGGGGTCATCCCCGAGGGCACCTACGAAGCCATTGCTTCGCTGATCGTCGCTCACCACCATCCCCGCTGATCCACAACCCTCGTACCCGATACTTGACGAAGCTCCCCTTGCTCGGCGTAGTATTGGCGGCGCAGCAAAAGAAAGAGAGCTAGCCCCGTGTGCGCAGAGCCTATAAGCTCCAGCGTGGCGGGGCTGATTTTTGCCTGGTATCCCGCGCCGCGTTTGCAACCTTCGTTACACGACGAAGTGACTGCGAATCCGATAAAGTGAGCTGTACCTCGGATCCCGCACAACAGGACCGACACCCGAGCCGTCCACGCTCCGATCATGGCAAAGACCAAATGGCTTTGACCCCTCCCCATCCCGGTTCGCCTGCTTCTGCTCCAGCCCGTGCCCACCGCACGGCCACCGTGCTTGCGGCCATGCTGCTCGCCGCCCTCGGTCTCTCCGGCTGCCAGGGCATCAGCATCAACTCCGCCCAGCTCCGGGTCATCGACGCATCCCCCGACGCCGGCACTATCGACTCCTACCAGAACAACTCCGCCCTCGCCTACAACCTCGGCTTCGGCACCATGACCACCTACATCCCCATGGCACCCGGGGCCTACAACCTCGCCGCCGACAAAGCGGGCACTCGCCAGACCCTCGTCACTGGCACCGAAACCCTCGCCCCCGGCAAGCAGTACACCCAGATCATTAGCGCCGGCCTGGCCAACCTGCAACAGACCATCCTCCTCGATCAGTCCACCCCCGCGCCCGTCGGCCAGGTCTCCCTCCGCGTGATGAACGAGACCACCCACCCCGGCGCCCTCGACGTCTACCTGGTCCCTCTGGCCTCCGCCTCCAACAAGGCAATGAGCGCCTCACCGCTAGCCGTCAATCTCGCCGCCGGCGGCAACACCGGCTACATCAACCTCCCCGAAGGCACCTACGCCATCGACGTCGTCCCGGCCGGCACACCCCTAACCTCCTCCACCGTCACGCTGCTAAGCGGCGAGCAACTGGAGTACCCGTCCGGAGCCGTCCGCACCCTCGTGCTCATCGACCACGAAACCCCCGGAGCTCAGCACACCACCCCCGGCGTCCAAGCCATCATCGGCGACGACGCTGACGCACAGTAAACCGGAGCTAAATCTTAAACAAAAAGACCGCCGATCCCCCGGCGGCCTTCTAGTGTTCCGGCTATCGCTCAATACCGATAGTGATCCGGCTTATAAGGCCCTTCCACCGGCACGCTCAAATACGTAGCCTGCTTCTCGCTAAGCGTCGTCAGCTTCACGCCAATCTTCTCCAGGTGCAGCCGCGCAACTTCCTCATCCAGCTTCTTGGGCAGAATATAAATCCCGACCTTGTACACATCCTTGTTCTTCCAAAGGTCAAGCTGCGCCAGTGTCTGGTTGGCAAAGCTATTGGACATCACAAAGCTCGGATGACCCGTAGCGCAACCGAGATTTACCAGCCGCCCTTCCGCCAACACGAAGATCGCATTGCCGTTCTCAAACGTGTACTTGTCCACCTGCGGCTTGATGTTCTCGCGCACAGCGCCTTTGTAGGCATTGAGCGGCTCCATCTGGATCTCGTTGTCGAAGTGACCAATATTGCAAACGATCGCCTGATCCTTCATCCGCTTCATGTGCTCCAGCGTAATGATGTCGACGTTCCCCGTGCAGGTCACATAGATGTCCCCGCGTCCGAGCGTGTCCTCAAGCGTGGTCACCTCGTAACCTTCCATCGCCGCCTGCAGCGCATTGATCGGGTCGATTTCGGTCACCACCACGCGCGCACCCAAACCGCGCAGGCTCGCAGCCGATCCCTTGCCCACATCACCATAGCCGCAGACCACCGCAACCTTGCCCGCAACCATCACATCGGTCGCGCGCTTGATGCCGTCCACCAGCGACTCGCGGCAGCCATACAGGTTGTCGAACTTGCTCTTGGTCACCGAGTCGTTCACGTTGATCGCCGGCACCAGCAGCGTACCCTGCTCCATCATCTTGTACAGCCGGTGCACGCCCGTCGTGGTCTCCTCGGAGACTCCGCGCCACGCCTTCACCACCTCGTGCCAATGCGTCGGCCGCGCAGCGTGGACCTTCTTCAGCAACGCCTTGATGACATCTTCTTCGTGCGAGCCCGAAGCCGAATCCACCCACTTGTCGCCGTTCTCCAGCTCATACCCCTTGTGGATCAGCAACGTCGCATCTCCGCCGTCATCGATCACCAACTGTGGCCCGAGCGCGCCGCCCTTTCCGTCCGGGAACGTCAGCGCCTCATTCGTACACCACCAGAACTCCTCCAGCGACTCACCCTTCCACGCAAACACCGGCACACCGGCAGCAGCAATCGCCGCCGCCGCATGGTCCTGCGTCGAGAAGATATTGCAGCTCGCCCAGCGCACATCCGCACCCAGGTCGACCATCGTCTCAATCAGCACCGCTGTCTGAATCGTCATATGCAGCGAACCCATCACGCGCACGCCAGCCAGCGGCTTCTCCGCCGCATACTTCCGCCGGATCGACATCAACCCGGGCATCTCCTGCTCCGCAATGATGATCTCTTTCCGTCCCCACTCCGCAAGCCCAATGTCGGCAACCTTGTACTTCGGCTGCACCTGTTCTAATGTCGCTGTCGCCATAAATATCTCCTGATAATCCTGTACCTCAAGGGTATCAAACTACCCATCCACGAGTGTCACAGGCCCAACGAATATCACGCGCATCGATTCATCGCGCAACAGGCCACCCCACACATCTTCCATCCCTTGAAGCTGAGCACGTACTGGTACCCCGACGCTTTAGCGTCCGGTCTCATAAGATCGGAAGGGAAGGGGCTTTAGCCCCAGGGTTTGCCTTTACTCCTTCTATCCTCTGATAGACTTCCGCGCTAACCAGCGGCCTCCATCTTCTTCAACCGCCCCCACACCACATCCACCTGCTGCTCCAGCAACTCCACATCCCTATCGTTGTGCAGCACCAGGCAATCCCCCGGATACACCGTCAACCGCTGCACCTGCAACCGCCGCCGCGCATCCGCCTCAAGCCCCGCACGCTCCTCTGGACCCAGCGTCCGTCCCGCAGCAATCCGATCAACGAACCGCGCAATCTTAACCTCCTCAGGAGCTTCCACCAACAGCACGCAATCAAACCGATCCCGCCAGCTTCCACGCGATCCGTGTTCCACAGCTCCATACTGCGTAGAAAAAATCAGCGCCGACTCCACCACCGCAATCGCATGCGGATCCGTCCTGGCCAGCTCCGCCAGTTGTTCCGCCTGCGCCTCAATCACCGCCGGATGAACAATCGCATTCAACTCCTCCACCCGCGGCTTCTTCGCATCGAACGCCAGCGCCGCCAGCTTCTTCCGATCCAGTAATCCACTGGCCCCATCCGCCGCAACCACCCCGCTGCCAAACCTCGCAACAATCTCGGCAAACACCCGCTCGCCCGGCTGCATCAGCGCGCGCCCCATCTCATCAGACGAGAGCACCACCGCGCCGCGCTCCGCCAGCATCCGCGCCACCGTACTCTTCCCGCTCCCCAGATCCCCAGTAAGTCCTGCTCGCAACATCCTCGCCTAACCTCTCCGCAGCCGCGCTGCCTTCACCGTATTCGACATCAGCATCGCAATCGTAAGCGCCCCCACGCCCCCCGGAACCGGCGTATACGCCCCCGCGACCGCAAACGCCGCCGGGTCCACATCCCCAACCAGCGTCGATCCGCGCCTCTCAAACGCCGTCCGCCGTGCCGCATCGCCCGGGAAAAACCTCTCCAGCTCCTCTTCCGTCTCAACGCGGTTAATCCCCACATCGATCACCGTCGCCCCCGGTCGCACCATCTCCCGAGTCACAAATCCCGCCCGCCCCATGGCCGCCACCAGGATCTCGGCCTCCCGCGTAATCTCTCCCAAATCAGCAGTTTGCGAGTGGCACACCGTCACCGTAGCCGACGCATTCACCAGCATCACCGCCACCGGCTTGCCCACAATATTCGACCGCCCGATCACCACCGCCCGCTTCCCGCGCACAGAAATCCCGCTCCGCCGCAGCACCTCCATAATTCCCCCCGGCGTGCACGGCGCAAGAACTTTCTCCGTCGGAAATCCACTCAGCAGCCTTCCCGCGTTAATAGGATGAAAGCCGTCCACGTCTTTACCGGGCGTGACGGCTTCGAGCAACCGGGTCGTATCCACATGCGCTGGCAACGGCAGCTGAATCAGGATGCCGTCAATCTCCTCCCGCGCATTCAACGAAGCAACCAGATCGAGCAACTCGTCCGTAGTCGCACTCGCAGCTGGCGTATGCATCTCGGAGTAGATTCCAAGCTCCCCGCAAGTCTTCACCTTGCTGCGCACATAAATCTGGGAGGCTGGCGCCTCGCCCACCAGCACCACAGCAAGCCCCGGCACATAGCCGCGATCGCGCGCCGCAGCGACCTCCACGGTAACCTCCGACTTAATCTGCGCGGCAATCGCAATCCCGTCCAGCACCAACGGCGATCTGACCACAGAAGACATGCCTAGAGAATATCGCGCGTAGCAGAAAATCTGATCCGACGCGACGTTTCACCAAAGCGAATTTCGCAGCTCAATTTCACAGCCCCACGCAAATAAACCAAGCCGTTCAGCAACCACTCAAAAAAGTTCGGGTTTTAACCAACAGAAGTTGCATCAAACAATAAGCAAAGCGAAGGAGGTCGACCGTGAGCCAATCCGAGAATCGTCCCGATGACCGCACATACGTCGAGCAGTTCACGCCGACAGACCTCATGACGCTACGCAGCGAGCTGCTGCAATCAGGCGTCGACTCCTTCCAGGCCGCCGAAATCGTATCCAACTTCCTCAGCGGCCGCGGTTACGGCGTCTCCCACCACGAAGCCCGCGCCGCCGCCTCCCGCATTGAAGTTCCCGGCACCACCGCAGAGCACATCCAGCGCGAGCTGGAGCGCGTTGCGTTAGCCATGTAGTTCTGCCGCGTCCCTACTGCGTGATCTCGCCCTCAGGCTCATCCGTAGGCGAATCAATCTCCGCCTGAAACCCCTCCAGCAGCCGCTCCAGAAACGCAACCTCATCCAGGTCCTTGCGATGCATGGATTCTGCATTCACTATGTGCCGCGCCAGATCCGCCAGCACAATCCCCCAGGCAAACGGGTCTTCCCAAGTGCCACTCCGCAGGCTCACATGCTGGCCCTGCTCGGCCACCCACACCCGCAACAACTCAAACGAAGCCTTGTCGCGACTCGCAGCGGGTGGCGGATCAAGAAATTTCGTGGATGCCATAAACGCTCCTAACGCTTCATTGGAAACAGATGCTCTTTAAGAGCTTATGCCAACCCTCGCAACCCGCGTGGAACGAATCCACAGCCTACCGCGCAGCCAGCATCCCCTCAATGCCCGAGTTTACCGAGGCCTCAGCAAACTCCGCCGCCACCCTCACCCCATTCATCACCGCCCGCTCATTCGACGACCCATGCCCCACCACGCACACCCCTCTCACTCCCAGCAACGGCGCTCCGCCATACTCCGAGTAATCCAGTCGGCTCTTGAACGCCTTGAACGCCTTCTGCGAAAGCATCGCCCCCACCTGCGACGTCACCGTAGACTTCAAACTCTCCCGCAGCGATGAACTCACCAGCTTCGCCAGCCCCTCGCTGGTCTTCAACGCAACGTTGCCCACAAACCCATCGCAGACCACCACGTCCACGTGGCCGTTATAAAGATCACGTCCCTCAACATTCCCAATAAAATTCAGTCCCAACCCACGCAGCAACGGCAGCGTATCCCGCGTCAGCGAGTTACCCTTCGAATCTTCCTCGCCAATCGACAGCAGCCCCACCCGCGGATGCGCCACATGCAGCACGTTCTTCGCATACATGTGCCCCATCACCGCAAACTGCACCAGGTTCTCCGGATCGCAGTCCACATTCGCGCCCACATCCAGCAGCACGCATGGCTGGCCCGTACTCGTCGGCAGCATCGCCGTCAGCGCCGGCCGGTCCACCCCCGCCAACGACCCCAGCACCATCTTCGCGGTAGCCATCGCCGCCCCTGTATTTCCGGCTGTAACGAACCCAGCAGCCCGCCCCTCGCGCACCATCTTCAGCCCCACCCGCATGGACGAATCGCGCTTCGACCGCACGGCCTGCGCCGCCTTGTCCTCCATGCTGATCCACTCGCTGGCCTGAACCATAAAGATCGGCAACCGCGGCTTGGCAACCCCACCAAACCCCGGACGCGCCGTAGCCTTCAGCGCCTCCCGCAACTTTGGACGCAGCAAATCCTCCGGCCCCACCAGGTGGACGCGAACGTCCAGTTGGCGGCAGGCCAGAATAGCCCCACGAATCTCCGGCTCCGGGGATTTATCAGACCCCATGGCATCGAGAACGATGTCGATCGGCATGGCTCGCGTAGGCTCGAAACTCTCTTACTGGGTTGAACAGGCAATCAGTACAACAGGCTTCACAAACAGCTCGAAGCCAGTGACTAAGCAGCGTCCTTGGCCGCAACCACCGACCGGCCCTTGTACTCACCGCACTTCTTGCAAACGCGGTGGGGAAGCTTCTTCTCGCCGCAGTTCGGGCAGTTGGAGACGCCGGTAGGCGTCAGGAAGTCATGGCTACGGCGTTTTGCAGTGCGCTGCTTGGAGTGCCGGCGCTTTGGATTAGGCATGGTAAACCCTCTTCTAAATTGGCCAGCCAGCTCAAAGCGCTGCGGCCTAAATCTAAACAAACTCAGTCTTTTCAGACTCTTGAAATCAGAAGCCTTAAACTAGAAGCTAAGAGCTAGAAGCCGTCTCTTTGCTCAGGCCTTATGCGCAACCGTAATCCCGGCCAGCGCAGCCAACCGTGGATCCACCGGCTTCTCTACGCACTCACAGCTTGCGAGGTTGCGATTGATGCCGCAATGCGGGCAAAGACCCTTGCAGTCCTCCTGGCAGAGCGCCCGTCCGGGCAGGGTCAAAAGCACCTGCTCGCGCACGGCGTCCTCCAGCAGCAGGCCGCTCTCTTCATAATACCCGATTTCCGTCTCATCTTCCGTAATTGCATGCTCTCCAGCCTCATTATCGACACCGCCGGGCCGAAAAATCAGGTCAAACGTCCCCTCCAACGGCCCTTCCACTGGCTCCAGACACCGCGCACAAAGCTGCTCGAACCTGCCCCCAAACCCCGCCCGCAGCCGAATATCCTGCACAAACTCCTTAGGCCCCCGATGCTCCACAATCAGATCCGCCTGCCCCTTCACCTTGAGCGGCCCCATCTGCCGAATATCCGGCGCATACTCAATCGCCCCCTCAGGAATCGACTCATCCAGCTTCAGCGGCTCATCAACAAGTTGTGCAGGGGTAATCAACATACCTTAACCGTAGGACCACCCCGCCCCCACGTCAATCCATCAC
>JBAVDD010000064.1:0-2670 GCA_049587035.1 Acidobacteriaceae bacterium
AACTAGCCCCGCGCCGCCAGCTCCCGCCGCAGCGCCTTCACCTCCGCCGACAGCTCCACCAGCACCTCCATCATCTTCCCCTGCTCAACCGAGCTGCTCGATGGCATCTTCCCTTCCACAAAAAACGTCCCATTCGGCTCCAGCACGCACTTCTGAACATCCGCCGGGTCATTAAACCCGTTCTTGTTCAGCACCGAAACCAGCTCCTCATGCGTCAGCGACTGCTTCTTCATCTCCTCCTTGTCCATCACCCCGGCCGAAATCAGCGTCGCCGGCTGCCCCTCAAGTACCTTCGTTACCTTCGGCGCCCGATAAAGTAACCACATCAGCAGCCAATTGATTGTCAGGAGCGCAAACGCCCCCACAACACCCCCGGTAACCGAGTTATCGTCCCCGATCATGGCATTCTGCACCGTATTGGCCAGGCTCAGCAGCACCACCAGGTCAAACGGGTTTAGCTGCGCCAGCTCCCGTTTCCCGAAGATCCGCAGAAACACCACCAGGAACAGATACACAATAACCGGCCGAAGTACCTTTTCCGTCAACGGAAGCGGCACAAAAAACATGTCATGCGATAGCGTGTGAATTAGGTCGTGCATCGAGGGTATCTCCAGTGGTTACGGGCATTTTCTCTGCGGTCCTACCCGCAGATTCGCCCGGGTATTTGTGCTATCCTAACCCCGACGGGGTTTGTGCCTGAGTCTTATTCCGAACCGTCGTTGTTCTCTGATTGGTTCCCTGTTTTTTTTCTTCTCCCGCACGCGCTAGCCCAGCACAGTCTCCGCTCACGGAGCCACATCTAAGATCTACTTCACCCACATCGTGAACGCTTCCATGCGGAGTGATAGTTACCTTTGGATCCTGTCTGCCCACGCTAGTAGCTAACTTATCAATGAGAAGAGAGATGCCCAGACCCTACTTACACCTAAACTTCAATCTTCTCTGCGTTTGTCAGCGAAATTCTTCTGCTATGCTCGGGATACTCTTTTTCCAAGGGTGTTACCACTGCACCACTATTTGTGCGAGTTCGAGGACTGAATTCTAAAATGGCGAAGCCACTACATAGCGACGATCCCAATCCACCAAGTGTCCAGTTTCGAGACTTCGGTGTTCTCGACGACGGCAAGAGCAGCAGAGGCGCTGCCGCAGCCTCCATTGCGATCAACGTTTCTCTTGTCGCGCTGATGCTGATCCTTGGCCTCGTCATTAAGACCAACCCCAAGATCGCCAAAGAGGTCGCGACCCTGACGCTGCCGCCTCCACCGCCGCCCCAGCCGGCCCCCAAGCCGCCACCGCCAGTCAAGATCAAGCCTCTGCCCCCCACCCCGGTGCCGGCGCCCAAGATCAAGATGCCCGAGCCGAAGCCCATTCCGCCTCCGCCCGACGTGAAGCCCCTTCCCACGCCGCAGCCGAAGCCGAACTTCCAGCCCCCGGCACCGCCCAAGCGTGTCACTCCCCCACCTGCTCCAGTTAAGGTGAACCTCGGCGTGGCCTCTGCTGCCTCCGTTCCGAACCACGACCTTCACCCCAGCGCAGTGCGCCTCGGCGAGTCTTCTAACCCGCTCAAGTCTCTGACCGGCCCCGCCGTCGCCAGCGTCAACCTCGGTAACGCCGGAATGCCCGGTATGAACCGCAACAACACCGGCAACGGTCCCCGTGCCAGCGCCGTTAACCTCGGCTCAGGATCGCCAAATGGCAGCATGAACGGCCACGATAATGCCGTCGGCCCTGTCCGCGGAGTTCGTCTCGGCAGCGGGAATGGCCCCATGTCCTCGCGTAACTACGCGGCCGCCAAGCCGGTACTCCTGGGTACTCCGCCGCCACCGCCGGCTGAGCGCGCTTCCGCGGCTTCTTCTCTCTCCGCCGCAACGCCTCCCAAGATCACCTTCAAGCCGGAGCCGGTTTATACCGAGGACGCCAAGGCACACCATATCGAAGGCGACGCCGTCGTCAAGGTCATCTTCCACGCCAATGACACCATCGAAGTCCTTGGCCTGGTTCGAGGCCTCGGTTACGGCCTCGACGAACCCGCCCTTCAGGTCGCCCGCGGTATTCGCTTCCGCCCGGCCAGAAACGCCGCCGGTGAGCCTGTTGACTTTCCAACGAACGTAGTCATTCGCTTCATCATTAATAACTAACTAGCACACAACGTCCACAATTCGCTGGTAAATGCCTAAAATATCAGGTTAGCCTAAGCTAGAAATAGTAAAAAAGCCTACCAGAGCACGTAAATCCGTACTACCGAATCTCTGTAAGACCACCCTCATCGGTGGCCGCACCAGCCAAGGAGTCCCAGAACCCTATGAACTTCCCGACAAAACTCACTGCCGCCCTGGCGTTCACCGTGCTGGTTGCCTCGGCCATGCCCGCCGCAGCCTTCCCGCACAAGAAGAAAAAGGAGTCGGATTCTCCTTTTGCGCGGAAGCTCACTCCCGCCCAGAACGAGCTCATCAATAAGGCGATCGTCCGCGAGGCTCTCATTATCAAGACCCTCCGCGAGCGTAGCCCTATTGTCGAGACCTACATCCAGAACATGCGTCCCGACCCCGTCATGGGCCAGACCGTCGAAAGCGATGCCCATTACCTGGCTCGCGTTGACTTCGGCAAGGTCATTGGCGAGAGCGGGTTCCTCACCGGTGGCGAACACCAGAAGGGGCGCTTCAAGCACTC